>NZ_JAKRLB010000001.1:0-181319 GCF_022664405.1 Micrococcus luteus
GTTAGCGTGAGTCATGAGTGGGTCTTTTCGGGCAGGTGGGTTGTTGAGGAACTTCCATCCTGCGGGAGAGGCCCGCTCGTCTCATCTCAGCCCGGCCCTCGTGCCAAGAACCTCATGACCCACAACACCTAGGCTGGCCCGCGTGAACCCCCTGCGCCGCCTCGACCAGTGGACGCGCCTGCACCCCGTGCGCACCGACGTGATGGCCGCCGCGGCACTGTTCACCGTGCTCGTGGCGCTGCCGTGGATCGCGCTCGGGCCGATGGTCGCCCCGGACCCCCAGGGCCGGCAGACGGCCGTCTCCCTCCTGGCCGGGGCCGGCATGGTCCTGCCGTGGGCCGTGCGTCGGGTGCGCCCGGTGGCCTCGGCCGCCGTCGTGACGGCCGCGGCCGTCCTGCACCTGCTCGCCGGGCCCGAGTTCAGCCTGTCCCTGCTGATGGTGCCGCTCACCGTCTACAACCTCGCCGCGAACGCGCCCCGGAGCATCTCCGTGGCCGGGCTCCTCACGGGGCTGGTCGGCGGCGTGGCCAACGGGGTGAAGGTGTGGCTGTTCCCGGCGCAGTTCGTCACCCCCGACGGCCTCACCGTCCGCTCCCCCGCGGAGCCGCTGGCCATGGTCATCATGGCGATCGGCTGCGGACTCATGGTGCTCACCGCGTGGGCGTTCGGCGACGTCGTGCGCAACCGCCGCCTCACCGTGCGCGCCCTCGAGGACCGCGCCCACCGCCTCGAGGTGCAGTCCCGGCAGGAGCGCGAGCTCGCCGCCGCCGACGAGCGCAGCCACATCGCCCGGGAGATGCACGACATCGTCGCCCACTCCCTGCAGGTGATCATCTCCCAGGCCGACGGTGCCCGGTACGCCGCCGCCGCCAAGCCCGCGCTCGCGGTCACCGCGCTCGAGACCATCGGCCAGACCGGCCGCTCCGCGCTCGCGGACATGCGCCAGCTGCCCGGCGTGCTCCGCGAGACCGGCGAGACCGTGGCCGGGGTGCCCGGCGTGACGGACGACGACACCCGGCGACCCGCCGACCCCGCCCCGGACCGCGCGGACCCCACCGGGACGCGTCCCGACGTCGTCGCCGCCCCCGACGGCCGCGGCGCCCGCCTGCCCCCGGGCCGCCGGCCCCAGCCGCGGCTCGCGGACCTGCCCGCGCTCGTGGAGACGATGCGGCTGTCCGGACTCGAGGTGTCCCTGCTGGAGACCGACACGCCCCGCCGTGCGCTGCCGGCGGGCGGTGAGCTGGCCGCGTACCGGATCGTGCAGGAGGCGCTCACCAACACGCTGCGCCACGGCGGGCCGGACGCGGATGCGTTCGTCACGCTCGCCTGGACGGCGCGCGGCCTGGACCTGCAGATCGACGACGACGGCCGCGGCGCCGCCGCCGACCCCGCCACCCGGGGCAGCGGCCAGGGTCTGCGGGGGGCCGCCGAGCGGACGGCCCTGTTCGGCGGGACGCTCGAGACGGGGCCGCGCGTCGGGACCGGGTACCGCGTGTCCGCCCACCTGCCGTACTCGGCGGTGTGAGGGGTGGCCGCCCCCGCCCGACTTGAGAGGATGACCCCATGAGCTCCGAGGAGACCGCCCCCGTCCGCGTGGCCCTGGTGGACGACCAGGCGTTGATCCGGTCCGGGCTGGCCATGCTCGTGGACTCGCAGCCGGACCTGACGGTCGTGGCGGAGGCGGGCAGCGGGCGCGAGGCGGTGGCGTCGGTGTCCGTGGCGGGCGCCGACGTCGTGCTGATGGACGTGCGCATGCCGGAGATGGACGGCATCGAGGCCACCCGCGCGCTGCTGCGCCGGCCGGATGCCCCGCGCGTCGTGGTGCTGACCACCTTCGACCTGGACGAGTATGCGTTCGACGCGATCGAGGCGGGCGCCAGCGGCTTCCTGCTCAAGGACGCCCCTCCCGAGGAGCTGCTCGCCGCGATCCGCACGGTGCACCGGGGCGACGCCGTGATCGCCCCGTCCACGACGCGCCGGCTCCTGACGCACATGGCCCCGCGTCTGCGCTCGGACCAGGTCCGCAGCGCCGAGTGCGAGGAGCAGCAGGCGGCCGTGGCGTCGCTGACCCCGCGCGAGCGCGAGGTGCTGGTGCTCATGGCGCAGGGCGCCGCGAATCTGGAGATCGCCGCCGAGCTCGTGCTCTCCGAGGCGACGGTGAAGACGCACGTGGGCCGGGTGTTGGCCAAGCTCGGCGCCCGCGACCGCGTGCAGGCCGTGCTCATCGCCCACCGCGCGGGCCTCGTGCAGTTCTGACCCGCCGTTCCGGCACGCCCTGCAGCCCCCGCCCTAGCCCCTGCCCCACCCCTCGTCGAGGCCCGCAGACGCGCCGCTACGCCGTCGTCGTAGCGGCGTGTCTGCGGGCCTGGGCGGCGGGCCTCGACGGCCGGCCTCGGCGGTCGGCCGGGGCGGCCGGCCTCGGCGGCCGGCCTGGGCGGCGGGGCCCTTCCCTGAGCCTCTCCCCAGGCGCCTGTCAGCACAATCACAGGTCATACCTGGGTATGAGTCGGACGCCCCGAGGTTCATCCTCATGGCCCTGCCGGTGCGCCCACCCCCTCCGCGATGCTGGACGCAGGCCCCGCAGCGGGTCCGCCGCCGCGGTGCACGCGCCGATGGCCGCCCCGGCCCGACGCGCACTGGAGGAGAGGCACCATGACCGGCAGCATCCTGGACCACCCCACCCCGACGACGTCCCGCGCCTCCGACCCAGCCGCCGAGCAGGCGCAGCGGGACAGTGAATGCGTGGCCTTCTTCGTGGCGCTGGTGACGGCCGCCGTCGTGATGCTGGGCCTGAGCCTGTTCACGGGCGTCGAGGGGCTGCTCCGCCTGGCACTCACCGCGGGCGCCGGCCTGCTCGCCGGCGCCGTCGCGTGGGCCACCGCCCGCCCCGCCCTGGAGGACGACACCCCGGGCGACTGACCCGGCCGCGCCCTCAGGGCCGCAGACCGCGCAGGTACGTGTCCAGCAGCCAGCCCCGCTGGTCCGGGCCGTGGCCCAGCAGCTCGCACTCCGGCGACCGGGTGACCATGAGCAGGCCGAACAGGTAGTCCGCCCCGGTCACGTCCGGGCCCACGAGCCCGGCCCGCCGCGCCTCGGCCACCACCTGGTCCGCGAGCTCGAGGATCACACGCTCGGCCTCGGCGATGAGGGCCTCGGGCGGCCGGTCGGCTGGGTCGAAGTCGTCCCGGGCCGCCGCGAGCGAGGCCAGGTTCACGGCCCCCAGGTCCTCGGCGAGCCGCCGCCACCGCGCCTCGGCCCCGCCGCCGTGCTCGTCCCCGCCCACCCCGTCGAGGAAGGCCTGCAGGATCCCCCCCGGTGCGGGCCACGACGTCCTCGAGCACGGCGTCCAGCAGATCCCGACGCGTGGGGAAGTGCCGGTACAGCGTCCCCACGCCGACCCCGGCCTCCTGCGCCACCCCGCGCAGGGACATCGCCGCCCCCTGGGTGGCGATGAGACGGCCGGCGGCCGCCAGCAGGTCCTGGCGGTTGGCGCGGGCGTCGGCTCTCATGTCCCCATCATCCCACTCCGCCCCGCACCGCCCGGCGGCGGGGGCCTGACGCCCTCGGGTCCACGCCTCGCCGGCCCGCCTCATCCCCGGGCATGACCCGCCGCCCGCGGAGGTGGTCCCGTCCTCCGATCCGCTCCGCCGGGTCCGCGCGGGAGAGTGGCCGCCATGGACACCGCTTCCCCCGCACACCCCGCCTCCCCCACGACCCCCGGCCCCGTCGCGCCGGGGCCGGGCACGCCGTCGTCGTCCGCCACCACGACGACGGCGCCCGCCGTCTGCGCCCGCGGCCTCACCCGCGCCTACGGGCGCGGTGACGCGCAGGTGCACGCCCTGCGCGGGGTGGACGTGGACTTCGCCTCGGGCGCGTTCACCGCGATCATGGGGCCCTCGGGGTCGGGCAAGTCGACGCTCCTGCACTGCCTGGCCGGGCTGGACGCGCGGACCTCGGGCTCCGTGAGGATCGGCGGCACGGAGATCACAGGACTGGACGACACCGCCCTGACCCGCCTGCGCCGCGACCGCGTGGGCTTCGTGTTCCAGGCCTTCAACCTCGTGCCCACGCTCACGGCCGAGCAGAACATCGTGCTGCCGCTCGAGCTGGCCGGCCGCACCCCGGACCGTGCGTGGCTGGACGAGATCACCCGGGCCCTGGGCCTCGCGGACCGGCTGGGCCACCGCCCGCACGAGCTCTCGGGCGGTCAGCAGCAGCGCGTCGCCGTCGCCCGCGCCCTGCTCACCCGACCGGACGTCGTGTTCGGGGACGAGCCCACCGGCAACCTGGACACCGCCACCTCCGCCGAGGTGCTCGGCCTGCTGCGCCGGTCCGCGCGGGAGATGGGCCAGACCGTCATCATGGTCACCCACGACCCCGTGGCCGCCTCCGCCGCCGACCGCGTCGTGCTGCTCGCGGACGGCCGGCTGGCCGGCGAGCTCGTGGACCCCACGGTCGAGTCCGTCACCGCGGCCCTGACCGCCCTGTCCGCCCCGGCCGAGGGCGGGGTGCGCTGACCATGTGGACCGTCGCCCTCTCCCAGCTGCGCACCCAGCCGCGCCGCTACGTCTCCCTGGTGCTGGCCATCCTGATCGGCACCCTGTTCCTCGCGGCCTCCTTCCTCGTCTCCTCGACGGCGCAGGCCACCCTGCGCGCCACGCTCGGCAGCACCTACGCCGGCGCCGACCTCGTGGTCCTGCCGGGCGGGTCCGAGGACGTCTGCGACCTCGCCGGCACCGGTGCCGAGCCCGGCCCGCTGGCCCGCCTGGACGGCGTCGAGGAGGCGTACGCCCTGCGGATGGCGTGGGCGACGGCCCGCGCCGCGGACGCCGAGTTCGGCACCACGGTGATGCCCCTGCCCCGCGACCCGGCCCTGGCGGGCCTGACCGTGACCGCCGGCACCCTGCCCGCCGCCGACGACGCCCGCGGCGTCACCCTCGACGCGCAGACCGCGGACCGGCACGGGGTGGCCGTGGGCGACGTCGTCACGCTGGCGGGCGAGTCCGGGCCCGCCCCGGCCACCACGCCGCTCGACGCGGTGGTCACGGGCCTGACCCAGCCCTCCCCCGACCCGATGCTCTCCGGGCAGGCGCAGGTGTGGGCCTCGTCCGCGGCGCTGACCGCGGTGCAGGGCCAGGACGGGGAGGCCGGGTTCACCCCCCATCTGCTGCTGCGCCTGGCCGACGGGGCGGACGTCCCCGCCGTCGCCGAGGCCGCCCGCGCCGAGGCCGCCGCGGCCGGGGTGGACGTCGACGTCGCGACCCCGGACGAGGCCGTGCGCTCGGCGGTGACGCAGCTGAGCGGCGGCACCGACCTGCTGGGCTGGGTGCTCGGCGGCTTCGCGGCGCTGGCCCTGCTGGTGACCGCGCTGGTCATCGCGAACACCTTCCAGGTGCTCGTGGCCCAGCGCACCCGTGACCTCGCGCTGTTGCGCACCATCGGCTCGACGACGGCCCAGGTGCGGGCCTCCGTGCTGACCGAGGCCGCCGTCGTGGGCGTGGTGGGCTCCGTGCTGGGCGCCGGGCTCGCCGTGGCGATCGTGGCCGGCGTGGCCGCGGCCGCCCGCGCGATGCTGGACCTGCCGTTCCTCACGTTCGGGCTGCACCCGGCAGGGCTCGCCGTCTCGGTGGCCGTGGGTGTGGCGGTGACGGTCCTGGCCGCGCTGGCCCCCGCGGTGGCCGCGACGCGCGTCGCCCCGCTCGAGGCCCTGCGGCCCAAGGACGAGGTGACCGCCGGATCGCGCGGCGGCCGGGTCCGCGCGGCGATCGGGCTGGTGCTGGCCGTCGGCGGCACCGCGCTCATGCTGGGGGGTGTGTCCGTCCGGGAGCCGGTCTCAGCGATCGGCGGCGGCGCGCTGTGCTTCGTGGGCGTGCTCCTGCTGGCACGGCTGTTCGTGCCCGCCGCGGTGCGAGGGGCGGCCGTGCTGGCGCGTCCGGCCGGCGTCCCCGGGCACCTGGCCGGGCTGAACGCGGTGCGCCACCGGTCCCGGACCGCTGCCACCGCCGCGGCCCTGCTCGTGGGCACCACCCTCGTGGCGCTGTTCCTCACCGGCGGGCGCACCGCCCAGGAGCAGACGGCCCTCGCCCTGGACACCGCCTACCCGGTGGACCTCGTGGTGCAGCTGCCCGCCGACGCGGACCCGGCCCGCGCGGCCGAGGCCGTCGCCGCGACGGAGGACGTGCAGGCGGTGGCCCTGGCCACCCCCGTGGGCACCACGGAGAACGGGTCCCCCGTGCTGGCGACGCCGGCGGCGGACCTGCGCGCCGTCGTCGCGCGCCTGCCCGAGGGCGTCACCGGCCTCGGCGACCCCGGCACGGCGCTCGTGCCCGACTGGGTCGAGGCGGATCCGGTCCGCGCGGAGGTGGCGGGGGCCGCGCAGACGTTCGCCCCGGTGCGCGCCGGCTCGCTGAGCTCCGGCGTGTACGTGGCGGCCGAGCCGCTGCGCGAGGCCGGGTGGGACGGAGCCGCGGACGCCGCCGTGCCGGGCCAGCTGCTCGTCGCCCTCGACCCCGGCGTCCCCGTCGACCGCCTGCAGGGCCTGAGCGAGGACGTGACCCGGGCCGCGGGCGACGGGGCGGCCGTGATCGACGGCGGGGCCGGCGAGCGCGCGCTCTACGCCCGGATCATCGACGCGATGCTCGGGATCGTGGTGGCGCTGCTGGCGGTGTCCGTGCTGATCGCGCTGATCGGCGTGGCGAACACGCTGAGCCTGTCCGTAATCGAGCGGACGCGCGAGAACGCGCTGCTGCGGGCCCTCGGCCTGACGCGAGGCGGACTGCGCGGGGCGATCGCGATCGAGGCCGTGCTGATCGCGGCCGTGGCCGCCGTGCTGGGCTGCGCCCTCGGGGTGTGCTACGGCTGGGCGGGGGCGCAGCTGGTCCTCGCCGACCTCTCCGCGACCGCGGGCGCCGGGACCGCGGTGCGCCCGGTCGTGCCGTGGCTCGAGCTCGGGCTGGTGGTGGCCGTGGCGGCGCTGGCCGGCCTGGCGGCGTCGCTGCTGCCCGCGCGTCGGGCGGCCCGGCTGAGCCCCGTGGCGGGCCTGGCCGCGGTGTGAGCGAGCGGGGCGCGGTGTGAGCGGGCGGGCCACGGTGTGAGCCGGGCCACGCCACGGCCCTCACTCGCGCGCTGCCCGGCGGCCGGCGTCGTCGTCGACCGTCCGGAATCGTCTGCGGAACTGACCCTTCTGGGGGGTCTGATCCCGCCTCAGAAGGGTCAGTTCCGCAGACGATTCGCCGGGGCCGAGCCGGGGGCGCCCGCGGCCCTGCGGCCGTCCGCACGGCGGTAGGCCATCGCGAGCACGGCCCCGGAGAGGTTATGCCAGATCGAGAACACGGCGCCCGGCAGGGCTGCCGCCGGCGAGATGTACTGCGCGGCGAGGCCCGCGGCCAGGCCCGAGTTCTGCATGCCGACCTCGATCGAGACCGTGCGCGCCACGGGCGTGGGCAGCCGGAACAGCTTCGCCGCGCCGTAGCCGAGCAGGTAGCCGAGCCCGTTGTGCAGCACCACCGCAGCGAACACCAGCAGGCCCGCCGACAGCACGCGCGAGGCGCTGTTCCCGACGACGGCGGCCACCACCAGCGCGATGAACACCACCGAGACCCACGGCAGGGCGGGCAGCACGCGGTCGACGACGCGGCGCAGCAGCAGGCGCACGACGAGTCCGCCCAGGACCGGCAGGAGCACGATGTTCACGATGGACTTCGCCATGGCGCCACCGTCGACGGCCATGTACTGGCCTGCCAGCCACAGGGTGAGCAGCGGCGTGAGCAGCGGAGCCAGGAGCGTGGACACGGAGGTCATGGCCACGGACAGGGCGGTGTCGGCGCGGGCGAGGTAGCTGACCACGTTCGAGGACGTGCCGCCCGGGGCCGAGCCCACGAGGATCACGCCCGCCGCGAGCTCGGGTGGCAGCTGGAGCACGACGGCGACGCCGAGCCCCAGCAGCGGCATGATCGCGTACTGCGCCACCACGCCCAGCAGCACGGGCAGCGGTCGGCGGGCGACGAGGCCGAAGTCCGGAAGGGTCAGCGTCAGGCCCATGCCGAACATGATGATCCCGAGGAACAGGTTGACCTGGGGCAGCAGCGTCTTCGCGGCGGTCGGGGCGAGGAAGCCCACGAGCGCGGCGGCGAGCACCAGCAGCGGGAAGACGGTGACGGCGATGCGTGCGGAGCGGTCTTCCGCGCGGCGGGCGTCGGTGGGGGCGGGATCCGGTGCGGTCATCCCGTCATGGTAGGAGCGCGACCGCGGTGCGTCGTCGCGTGACGCGGCGCCGTCGTCGGCCTTCCGGAATCTTCTGCGCCTCTGACCCTTCTGGACGTCCGCTCCCGCCCCAGAAGGGTCAGGTCCGCAGACGATCCTCCGCGCCACCGGCGTCGAGACCGCCTCGCTCCGCGATCGCGGCCCGCACCAGCGCCACCGTCTCGACGAATCCCCGCCACCGGTCCGTCCCCGCCACCCGGATGTTGAGCCAGCCCTGACGCAGGAACACCGCGTCCCGGCGGGTGTCCTTGCCGACCTGCGCGGCGCCGTCGTGGGTCTTGCCCTCGTAGTGGATCGCGATCCGCCACCGCCGGTAGCCGAGGTCCGCGCTTGCGGGGTGCCACAGCGAGTAGTCGGGGTCCCAGAGCTCGATCTGCAGGTCCGGCTCGGGCAGCCCCGCGGCCATCAGCGCCAGGCGCAGCTCGGTCTCGACCGGGGAGTCGGACCCGGTGCGCACGAGCGCCAGCGCCTCCCGCGCCCGCACGATCCCGGCCTCGCCGGTGTGCCGCTCGAGCGCGGCGCCGAGGTCGCGGCGGGTGGCCAGCGCGACCTTCCCCCGCCGCTCGTCCTCCCGTGCCAGCCGACCCCCCACCGCCACGAGCGCGTCCCGGTCCAGGACGGTGGCCAGGTGGAACCAGGTGTCGGCGTGCGAGGTCCATCGCAGCCCGTGCAGCCGGTCCCTCCGCACGAGGACGCGGTCCAGGTCCACGAGCCGGGTGCGCACGCCGGGCTCCCGTAGCACCCGGCGGGTGCGGGACCGCAGGACGGTGGGACGCACCCGGGCCTTCACGTCGTCCGGGAGGGGCCAGCCCAGCAGCCGGGCCACGGACTCTCCGGTCACCACGACGTCGGGACGCATCGCCGCCAGGTCCTGCAGCCGGGACAGCTCGGTGGCGAGGGGACGCGCGGGCGGCGTCGCCCCGGTGACGGGGCCGATCCAGCGGTAGTGGCCGTGCGTGACGCGTTCGACGTCCCGGCTGCGCAGCCGCGACCCGGACACCCCGGCGGCCAGCGCCTGCGCCCGCGTGAACGGGGCGTCCTGGAGGTGGGCGGGGAAGGGTCCGGGCACGCGCATGGCCCCGATCCTGCTCGCTCCCGACGTCGGCGGGTCGGGTTGTCCACAGGCCATGCGGCGGAGTCGGGGCGACGTCGTCGTGGGCGTCCTGCCGCGCGCGGGGAATCCGTTGCACATCTGACCCTTCCGGGCCGCCGCGCAGCGCTCGGAAGGGTCGGATCCGCAGAAGATTCCGGGATCACCCGCTCAGCCCGTACTCCTTCAGCATCTTCCGGGCCTCCTGGGTGCCGGCCCTCTGCAGCTCGAGCAGCTGCGCGTAGATCCCGCCGGACGCGGCCAGCTCGGCCGGGGTCCCGATCTCCTGCACCTGCCCGCCGCGCAGCGTGACGATCCGGTCCACGGACGCGATCGTGCTCAGCCGGTGCGCCACGATCAGGCTCGACCGCCCCACCATCAGGTCCTCGAGGGCCGCCTGCACGAGCCGTTCGGACTTCGTGTCCAGTGCGGAGGTGGCCTCGTCCAGCACAAGGATCGGCGCGTCCTTCAGCACGGCCCGCGCCACCGCGATCCGCTGCCTCTGCCCGCCGGACAGCCGCAGCCCCCGCTCGCCGATCACCTGCTCGTAGCCGTCGTCGAACGCCTCCACGAACCCGTCCGCGAACGCCGCCTTCGCCGCGGCCCGGACGCGTTCGTCGGAGGCGTCGGCGTCCGCGTAGGCGATGTTCTCGCGCACCGTCCCGGAGAACAGGCTCGGCTCCTGGAACACGGTGGCGATCCGCCCGCGCAGCGCGGCCAGGTCCAGCCCGGCGACGTCCTGTCCGAACACCTCGATGCGTCCGCTCGTCACCGGGTACAGCCCCAGCAGCAGGTGCGCGATGGTCGACTTCCCGCCGCCCGACTCGCCCACGAGCGCCACCCTGGCACCCTGAGGGATGTCGAAGGACACGCGGTCCAGCACGGGGCGGGAGGCGTCGGCGTCGTAGGCGAAGGAGACCTCGTCGAAGCGGACTGCCGGCACGTCCGCGGGGACGTCCGGCGCACCCGCCACGACGTCGGCCCGCGGCTCCGCCGGCGCGCGCGGTGCGTCCGCGCCCGCCACCGCGAGCGCCGCCCCGCCGGCCCGCTCGCGCTCCTCGGCGAGCACCTCGAAGTAGTCCTTCGACCCGGCGACGGCCCGCTGGGCGGAGTCCACGAGGAAGCTCATGGAGAAGATCGGCTGCCGGGCCATGTTCATCAGCTGCAGGAGGATCACCATGTCGCCCACGGAGAACAGGCCCTGCGCGGTGCGGACGAACACGATCAGGTACATCGCGCCGAAGGCCACGTTCAGGGCGAGCCGGCGCCCGGCGTCCATGCCGTGCCAGAACCGGGACTGCTGCCGGGTGATTCCCACGGTCCGCAGGAACCGGTCGCGGAACCCGCTGAGCTCGTGGTCCTGCCGGTTGTAGGCCCGCACCACAGACATCTGGGAGACCACCTCGGCGAACCGCCCCGAGGCGATGTCCACCTCCGTGTTCTTCTCCCCCTCCCACACCTGCCACTTCGTGGAGGTGCGCGCGGTGAGCCACATGTACACGGGGAAGACGACGGCCAGCAGGATCGCCAGCGGCCACCAGTAGAACGCGGTGATCACGAGCACCGCGGCGGTGGTGATGAGCATGGTGAACGCGTTGTTCGCGAAGAACTGCAGGAACTGGGTGAGCTCGTTGATGGTGCGGTTCAACCGGTTGACGACCCGCCCGGTGATCGCGGTGTCGAAGTACCGCTGGGGCAGGTGCAGCAGCTGCTCGAAGTACCGCGTGGAGAGGATGGTGCGCATGCGTGCGGCCATCACGTCGCCCCAGTAGCCGCCGACGCTCACCACCAGGGTGGTCGCCACCTCGACGGCGAGGAACGCGACCGCCAGCCAGGTCACCGCGGTGACGGCCTCGGCCACGTCGGTCTCCCCCGCGACGGCGGCGACGATCCGGTCCGTGGCCGCACCGATCAGGAACGGGGTGGCCAGGGCCAGCACCGCGGCCAGCACGGAGCTGACGGCGATGCCGAGGTAGAGGCGGTTGAGCTGGGGCGCGAAGCGCAGGATGCGGAGCAGCGACGTCACCGGGCCAGGCTAGTGGCCGGGGCGGACGTCAGCGCGGGCCGGTCGGCCCGCGCTGACGTCAGAACGGGGGCGTGGCGGCGACGGCGGCCAGCACGGGGTGCAGCAGCGGGGCCACGCCGTGCCCGCCCGGTGCGGCCGGGGCGGCGGGGTCCATCCAGTGCAGCGCGACGATCTCGTCCGTCGGCTCGGGGACCTCGTGCCGGGCGACGGGCCGCCACAGCGCGAACACCTCCGAGTGCAGGGCGGCGCCGGGCTCGTTGGCGGCGGCGGTGTCCCACGCGCCGAGGCGGGTCAGCTCGTCCGGGCGCAGGCGCAGCCCGGTCTCCTCGGCCACCTCGCGGACGGCGGTGTCCACGGGGGCCTCGCCGGGCAGGTGCTTGCCGCCGGGGAACATGAACATGGCGGTGCCGGCCTTGCGGACGGTCAGCACGCGGCGGTCCGGGCGGGCCAGCACGACGGCGGAGACGCGGATGACCTCCCCGGCCGTGACGGTCGGGGTGCGGGCGGAGTCGGAGGGGGAAGGACTCATGCCCCCATCATCCTCCCCGCGCGGCTCAGAGGAGCGTGAGCCCCACCTTCACGGCGATTCCCAGCATGAGCACGCCCACCACGGCGTCCACGATCCGCCACGTCCGCGCCGAGTCCATGGACGGGGCGAGCTTGGTGCCGCCCCAGCCGAGCGCGGTGAACCACACGAGCGAGGCCGCCACCGCGCCGCCCACGTACGCCCACTTCGCTGCCCCGAATGTCTGCGCGAAGGTGCCCATCATGACCACGGTGTCGAGGATGGCGTGCGGGTTCACCAGGGAGACGGACAGCGCCAGCAGGATGATCCGCGGCAGCGGCGTCTGCGGGCGGTCCAGCGCCACGCGGCGCGGCTGCACGCGCTGCCGCACCGTCACCGACCCGCCGCCCGAGGGGGCGCCGAAGCCGGGCGCGCCGTCGTCGTGATGCCCGACGCCGGCCCCGGCCGGCTCGCGCTCGGCCAGGCGGCCGGTCACCGGGTCGATCAGCGGCAGCTCACCGGTGAGGACCGCGAGGTCGATGCGGTCGGGGCCGTGCCCGGTCCCCTCGACGTCCGCGGCCGCGGTGCTGAGGGTCCGGTCCCCGCGCCAGGCGGAGCGCAGCGCGCCCGCGGCGAACCCGAGGAGGTAGACCACGCCGGCCACGGTCAGCGCGGGCACGAGCCACGGCCAGCGCTCGGCCACCACGCCCACGCCGCCGGCGCCGAGCACGAGCAGCGCCACATCGGCCACGAAGCACACGGTCAGGACGGTCCACACGCGGTCGCGTCGGACGATCTGGCGCAGCAGGAACAGGGTCTGCGCGCCGATGGCGACGATGAGGGCGAGGTAGGTCAGGAATCCGGTGGCGAAGATGGTCACCGAGCGAGGATAGGAGCCGTCCCACGTCCGTGCCATCGCGATCTTCTTCAGGATCTGAAGACATCCGTCATGGCCACCCCTACCCTGGACCGCATGAACTCCGACCACCTGCGCGCCCTCGTCGCGGCCGTCGACCACGGCACCTTCGACGCCGCCGCGGACTCCCTGCGGATCTCCGGCTCGGCCTTCTCGCAGCGGATCAAGGCCCTGGAGCGGCAGGTGGGCCAGGTGCTCCTGGCCCGCACCGTCCCCGTCCGGCCGACCGCGGCCGGAGAGCGCATGCTCCGTCTCGCCCGGCAGACCCTCGCGCTCGAGGACGAGACGCTCGCCGCGCTCGGCCGGGGTGACGGCGGCCGCGTGCCGCTGCGCGTGGCCCTCAACGCGGACTCCCTCGACACGTGGTGGGAGCCCGTGCTGCGCGAGGCGGCGACGTGGGACGACGTCGTCCTGCAGATGCAGTCCGAGGACCAGGAGCACACCGCCGTCCTGCTGCGGGACGGCGCGGTCGTGGCCGCCGTGACGGACGACCCCACGCCCGTGGCCGGGTGCACCTCCACCCCGCTGGGCACGATGCGCTATCACGCGGTGTGCGCGTCCTTCCTGCTGGAGCTGCACCGCGACGCGCGGGGCCGGGTGGACTTCGGCTCGCTGCCGATCGTGGACTACGGCCCCCGTGACGGCCTGCAGCACACGGTGCTGCGCCGCGTCACCCGCGGCCGGCCCGTGGCCGACCCGCCGACCCACCTCGTGCCGTCCGTGCACGCGTATCTGCGGGCGGTGGAGCTCGGGCTGGGCTGGGGCATGCTCCCCTCGGTGCAGATCCCGCCGGGCGTGCTCGAGGGCCGGCACCCCGACCTCGAGACGATCCCGGCCCTCGGCGCGGCCGACGTGCACCTGCACTGGCAGCGCTGGACGGCCGGGACCGCGGCTCTGGACCGCCTCACGGACGCGGTGCTGCGCGCCGCGCCCTCGGCGGGGGACACCGCGGACTGACGGGCGCATTCGAGACCCGCCCCGGACACACCGCGACCCCCGCCGGAGGGGCGGGGGTCGCGGTCACGGGCCGCTCGGGGCGGCCGGGGTCGGGTCAGCGGGCGTCGCCGGTGCCCGGGCGGCGGGTGGCGTCGCCCAGGGTGCCGTCGGCCTCGCGACGGCGGGCGTCCGCGCCCTCGGTGCGCACGTCGCCGGCGCGGTCGTCCACGCGGTGCACGTCATGGTCACGGTGCGCGCCGGCCACGTGGTGGTCGCGGCGCACGGGCTCGGCGTGCACCTCACGCTTGCGGCGACCGGCCAGGCCCGCGAGGCCCAGCAGGCCGGCCAGGCCCCACAGGCCCCAGTTGCCGTTGTCGTCCTTCTCCTCCTCCTGGGGGGCGGGCGACTCGGAGGCCGGTGCCGTGGTGGCGGTCTCGGTGGCCGGGGCCGTGGTCTGCGCGACGGCGGCGGGGGCACCGAGGCCGGTGACGACGGCGGCGCCGAGGGTCAGGGCGGTGGCGGTGCGGCGGATGTCAGTCATGATCGTGCTCCTCTCACCGGCGGCCTGCGCCGACCGGCGTCGGGGTGGATCGGCCGGAAGTCCCGGACGACCCTGTCGGTCATACACAGGCACCGTACGCATAGGGGGGTGGGGATACGTCAACGGTTGCCGTCCCGGGGTCAGGGCCGGCCGGCCCGGGCGGAGCCGCAGCAGGAGCCCGCAGCCCCCGGCCCGGCGCGCCCCGGGGTGCAGGGCACGACGACGTCGAAACGCGTCCACCCGCCCTCGGACGCCACGGTCACGTCCCCGCCGTGGCTGCGCGCGATCGAGCGCACGATGGCCAGACCCAGACCCGTGGACGGCTCCGTGCCCGGGGGGCCCGTCCGGCCCTTCCCGGGGCCGCGGACGAAGCGGTGGAAGAGGGTGGCGTGTCGGTCGGCCGGGATGCCGCCGCCGTCGTCGTGGACGCTGACGAGCATGAAGCCGGGCCGGGGCTGGTCCTGCCGCACGGAGGCCGTGACGGTGGTCCCGACGGGGGTGTGCTTGGCCGCGTTGGAGAGCAGGTTGCCGACCACGCGGGCCAGCTGCGACCGGTCACCGGTGACGGACCGCTGGGTGCCCGGCTCCACCCCCTCGGGCAGGTCCACCACCCACGTGTGGTCCGGCCACGCCGCGCGGGCGTCCATCACCCCCTCGAGGACCACCTCGGACAGATCCACCCGTTCGGCCAGCGCCACCTCCTCGGAGGGCTCCAGGCCCATGGCCCGGCCGCGCGAGACGGACTCGAGCCGTTCGAGCAGGAGCATGTCGTCCACGAGGGCGGCCATCCGGTCGGCCTGGAACAGCACCCGGTCGAGCGACCGCCGGCCGGTCGCGGAGAGCTCCTCCGTCATCGCGATCATCTCGGCGTAGCCGCGCACCGAGGCGAGCGGCGTGCGCAGCTCGTGGGAGGCGTCCGCCATGAACCGGCGCATCTGCTGCTCCTGCACGCGGCGCTGCTCCAGGGCCGCCTCGACCGAGCCGGTGAACCGGTCGAGCGCCTGGGCGACGACGGCCACCTCGTCCGGCCCCTGCAGGAGCCGAGGCGGCATGCGTGAGTCCTCCGGATCGAGCCCGGCGCGGGCCATGTCCACCTGGGCGACCCGCTCGGCGACGGCGGCGACCTCGCGCAGCGGGGCCAGTCCCCGACGCAGCCACAGGGTCACCAGGATCGCGGTGGTGAGGACGGTGACGGACAGTCCGACGGCGACCGCGAGCAGCGCCTGCCGTGTGACGTCGGACATGGCGCCCGTCGGCGCCCCCACCACGAGCACCTGGTCCGCGGCCACCCAGGGGCCCGGCGCGGTCAGGGTCTGGGCCTGGACGCGATAGGAGACGTCGCCGACGACGGCGTCCAGCATCGGCCCGCCCGGCCGGTCCCGGAGGGCGTGCAGAAGGTCGTGGGCCTCCCGCGCCGTGAGCGGCACGGACTCCCCGGCGTCACCGACCCGGTGCCCGATGAGGGCGTCCTGCTGATGCTCCTCCAGACCGGAGAGCGGGACGAGCGCGACCACCGTGCCCTCGGGCTGGCCGAGGGTGCCCGGCACGCGGAGGTCCCCCTGCCCCGGGCCGCCGTCGCCCCCTCCGCCCGGCGAGGGGGCCGTCAGCTGCTCCGAGGCGCGGATCCATGCTTCGGAGGCGTCCCGGGAGGCGGATTCGGTCAGCAGGGCCTTCGTGATGCCGGCCGCGTAGAACGAGTAGGCCAGGATGGTGGCCATCAGGATCAGAAGGACGCCGGCGCCGATGCGTCGGGCCAGCGACGTGGGCCGCCTGCGGCGGGTGCTGCCGTGCCCCGACGGGACCGCGGCGGTCTCAGGCAGGCCGGATGACATACCCGGCGCCGCGGATGGTGTGGATCATGGGATCCCGGTCCGCGTCGATCTTCTTCCGCAGGTAGGAGATGTACAGCTCGACGATGTTCGCGCGGCCGCCGAAGTCGTAGCCCCAGACGTCCTGCAGGATGCGCTCCTTGGAGAGCACCGTGCGGACGTTGGCCATGAGGAACTTCAGCAGGTTGTACTGCGTGGCCGTCAGCTCGATCTCGTCGCCGCCGCGGGTCACCTCGTGGGTGCGGGTGTTCATCACCAGGTCGCCGACCACGAGCACCTCGGAGCCGCCCGAGACCACGCCGGAGCGCTGCACGAGCCGGTGCGCGCGGATGAGCACCTCCTCCATGGAGAAGGGCTTGGTCACGTAGTCGTCGCTGCCGGCGGCCAGGCCCGCCACGCGGTCCTCGGTCGCGTCCTTGGCGGTGAGGAACATGGCGGGCATCTCCGACCAGTGGGCGCGCAGGCGATCCAGGACGTCCAGGCCGTCCATGTCCGGCAGCATGACGTCCAGGATCGCCAGGTCCGGACGGCCGGCGGTGCCCAGCTCGGCGGCGGTCGCGCCGTCGTGGGCCACGATCACCTCCCAGCCGCAGAGGGTGAAGCCCATGGAGAGCAGGTCGGCGATCATCGGCTCGTCGTCCACGACGAGCACCCGCACCGGCGCGCCGTCCGGGTGCGAGAGCTCGGGCAGGACCTTCTTCAGCTCCGCCATGGATGACGGGCCGGTGGTGCTCTGGATGGGGCTCACAAGGTTCCTCTACGTTCAAGAGACGGTTCACGGTGCCCACGCGGACGTCGCGGGCTGCGGGGGACGAGCGCCTCGCGACGGAGGGGCGACGCCGTTCCGGGGGATGGCGGACGGGCGGCGACCGGAGGCCGGGGGGTGCGCGGATCCCCCCTCGACGGAGCCCCATGCTACGCGGATCAGCCGGGTCGGCCCAGAGTCTTCTCGGATTGCGGACATCAGCGTGACTCGTCACAGCCCTGACGCATCCGGCGGCGCCACCGGGGCCGCCCTGTGCTGACGCCGCGCCGCGTGGCCCGCGTCAGTCGACCGGCTTCATGGCCCAGTGCGTGGCCAGGGTGCCGAACATGTGGGTCTCGTGCCCGATGTTCACGAAGCCGGCCTCGGCGAAGAGGTCCGCGACCTCGTCCGGCGTGTGGAACGCCTTCGTCGAGGAGGACAGGTACGCGTAGGCCTCCGGCCGGTCGGCGATCAGCTTCGCCAGCTGTGGCATCACCCGGTGGATGTAGAAGGAGGAGAAGGGCTTGAGCACGTTGTCCGGCGCCGGCGACGTCTCGAGGGCCGCGACCCAGCCGCCCGGGCGCAGCACACGGAACTGCTCGGCGAGGGTCGCCGGGATGTCCGCGACGTTGCGCAGCAGGTAGCCGTGGGTCACGGCGTCGAACGAGCCGGCCTCGAACGGCAGGTCCGTGGCGTCCGCGACGACCCACTCGATGCGGTCCCCGCCCGCGCGGGCACGGCCGACCTCCATCATCTCGGCGGCGATGTCGGCGCCCACCACCTGCGCGTCGGGGTGCTGCTTGAGCACCTCGAACGCGAGGTCCCCGGTGCCGGTGGCCAGGTCGAGCACGCGGGCCTGCGCGGGGATGTTGGCCCGCGCCACCGTGCGGCGCACCAGGCGCGGCTCCTGACCCCATGTCATGACGGCGTTCATCAGGTCGTAGCGGCCGGCGATGGCGTCGAACATCGCGGAGACCCGGTCGTGGTGGTCGGCGGCGCCGCGCTGCGCGTCGCCGCGCGGGGCGGGGAGGGGGTTCTGGCTCACCAGGCCACCGTATCCCGCCCACCTCCCCCGACGACGCCCCTCACCGGGATTGCACAGGGGAGTTAGGTTGCCCTAATCTTCCAGAGTTACCTCACGTCGGTGTTTGCTAATACCGGCCCGGCAGGGCCGACGCATCCTCCGACCGCAGACCCGACCCCCTCCGCCCGGCGCCCGCGCGTCGCGACCGTGAAAGGCCACCACCATGGCACCGTCCCCCCTGTCCCGCCGCTCCCTCCTCGCCAGCGGGGGAGTCGGGCTCACCCTCCTGCTCGCCGCGTGCTCCACCGGCCCGGCCGGAGGCTCGGCCTCGTCCTCGTCGGCCGGTGCGTCGTCGTCAGACGCCGCGGGCGGGGACGCCGCGTTCCCCCGCAGCATCGAGCACGTCTACGGCACCACCGAGATCCCGCAGCGCCCGACCCGCGTGGCCACCGTGTCCTGGGTGAACCAGGACGTGACCCTCGCCCTCGGGGTGGTGCCGGTGGGCATGGCCGCCGTGGAGTTCGGGGGGAACGCGGAGAAGTCCACCGACTGGTTCGACGCGAAGCTCGCCGAGACCGAGGGCGCCCAGAAGCCCGTGCAGTGGTCCGAGGCCTCCGGCATCGACGCCGAGGCGATCGCCGCCGTGAAGCCGGACGTCATCCTCGCCGTCTACTCCGGCATCACGCAGGAGGACTACGACCGCCTCTCGAAGATCGCCCCCACCGTGGCCTACCCGAAGGACGTCCCCGCCTACGGCACCTCGTGGCAGCAGTCCACGGAGGTCATCGGCCGCGTGCTCGGCAAGGAGCAGGAGGCGGAGGAGCTCATCGCGGACCTCGAGCAGCAGATCAAGGACGCGGGCGAGAAGCACGCGGACCTCCAGGGCGCGTCCTTCGTCTACGGCACCATCGACCCCGCCGCCGCGGACCAGATCAGCATCTACACGGACGTGGACAACCGCCCGAAGTTCCTCGAGCTGCTCGGCATGGAGCAGGCGCCGGTGGTGACGGAGAACTCCCCGGAGGACCAGGCGTTCTTCTTCACGTGGTCGCCCGAGCGCGCGGACGAGCTGGAGTCGGACGTGTTCGTCTCCTGGGCCGCCCAGGACTCGGTCCGCGAGGCCATCGAGTCCGACCCCCTGCTGGGCTCGATCCCGGCCGTGAAGGCCGGCGCCCTCGTCCTGCAGACGGACGAGCAGGAGGTCCTCTCCGTCTCCGCGATCTCCCCGCTGTCCATCCCGTTCGCGCTCGAGAAGGTCGTCCCGCCGATCGCCGAGGCCGCGAAGACCGCGCAGGGCTGATCCCTCCCCATGCCGTCCACGGCCCTGGCCTCCCCGGCCCGCGTCCGCGCGGGCGTGCTGATGGGCGCCCTGCCCGCGGCGCTGCTGCTGGCGGCGCTCGTGGCCGGCGTCGCCCTCGGCGCGCGCACCGTGCCGGCGACGACGGCGCTCGACACCCTGGGCGCGATCCTCACCGGGCACCCCGTGCCGGAGGGCATCGAGGCGGCGGCCGTGGCCTCCCGCGTGCCCCGCGTGGTGACGGGGGCGCTCGTGGGGGCGGCGCTGGCCGTGGCCGGCGCCGCCCTGCAGGGGGCCACCCGCAACCCGCTCGGCGACCCGGGGCTGCTCGGGCTCTCCGCCGGCGCGGGGCTGGCCGTGGCGGCGGGCATGGCGCTCGGCGTCGCCGGCTCCACGTTCGGGGTGCTGGCGCTGGCCGCCGTCGGGACGCTGGTCGCGGCCGCGCTCGGCTACGCGGTGGCGGCGGCCGCCACACGGAGTGGCCGGACGCCCGGCGCCCCCTCCCCCATGGCGCTCGTGCTGGCCGGCGCGGCGCTCACCGCCGGCGCCACCGCCGGCACCACGGCGCTGCTCGTGCTCTCCCCCACGGTCCAGGACCGACTGCGGTTCTGGGCCGTGGGCACGGTGGCCCGCGCCGACCTCGGCGAGGCGCTCGCCCTGGCGCCCGTGATCGCCGTCGGGCTGCTCGCCGCCGTCGCCGTGGCCCCCGGGCTCGACGCCCTCGCCCTCGGCGACGACCTCGCGCACGGCCTGGGCGGGCGCCCGGAGCGGGTGCGCGCGGTGCTGCTGGGCGCGGTCGTGCTGCTCACGGCCGCGGCGGTGGCGCTGGCCGGGCCGGTCGGGTTCGTGGGACTGCTCGTGCCCCACGCGCTGCGCCGTCTGCGGCCGCCGAGCACGCGGGCCCTGATGGTCGGCTGCGCCCTGTGGGGCGCCGTCCTCGTGATCCTCGCGGACCTCGCCGGGCGGCTCGTCGTGGCGCCCGGGGAGATCCACCTCGGGGTGACCACCGTCCTGCTCGGCGTGCCCGTGCTGCTGGCGCTGCTGCGCCGCCCGGGGGTGGCCGCATGAGCCTCCAGTGCACCGCCCCGGACGACGTCGTCGCCCGCCTGCGCCGCGCCGACCGGCGCCGCCTCGGAGGGGCCTGCGCGGGCCTCGCCGTGGCCGTGCTGGTCCTCGCCCTGCTGCGCGTGGTGTGGGGCACGTACCAGGTGACCGTCCCGGACCTCGTGCGGATCCTGGGCGGGGAGACGATCCCGGGAGCGAGCTTCATCGTGCTGGAGGAGAAGCTGCCCCGCGCCGTGGCCGCAGTGCTCACCGGCGCCGCCCTGGGCGCGGCCGGCGCGCTCTACCGGCGCACGCTGCGCAACCCCCTGGCCTCGCCGGACATCCTGGGCGTCACCCAGGGCGCCGCGGCGGCGGTCGTGCTGGGGATGCTGGCGACCGCCGGGCAGACCGGCGGAGGATCGGACCTGATGCGCGCCGCCACGGCACTGATCGGTGGCCTCGCGGCGGTGGTCGCCGTGTTCGCCACGGCCCGCTCGGTGGGGGGCGAGCGGTTCGTCGTGGCCGGCATCGCGGTGGCGGCGGCGGGCCAGGCCGTGGTGGCCGGGGCCATGCTCTCGCTGGCCCAGCACGACCTGCAGTCGGCCACCGTCTGGATCGCCGGCTCGCTCAACGGGGTCACGTGGGGCCGCATCGCGCTGCTCGCGGGCGTGCTCGTGGTCGCCCTGCCGCTGGCGGGGGTGCTCCACGCGCGGCTGGCCCCCGCCGACGTCGGCCCGGACCTCGCGCACGCCCTCGGCGCCCGGCCGCGTCCCACCTCGGCCGCGGCGCTGGGGCTCGGCGCGGTGCTGGCCGCCGTGGCGACCGCCGTCGTGGGGCCGCTGGCGTTCGTGGCGCTGCTGGCCACCCCGGTGGCGCGCGGGCTCACCCGCGGCCTGCCCTCCCTGCCCGCGGCGGCGCTCACGGGCGCCGCGCTCGTGCTGCTCGCGGACCTCGTGGCCGGCGAGGCCGTCCCCCTGCTCACCGGCGCCGCCCTGCCCACCGGTGTGCTCACCGGCGCCGCCGGCGCCCCGCTCATGCTCTGGCTGCTGCTGTGCCAGGGCCGGACCCCAGGAGGCGTGCGCTCCGCATGACCGCTCCCCCGCTCACCGTCCCGTCCCCCGCCGCACCGCGCGCCGGGGCCGCCGACGACGTCGCGATCCGCCTGCGCGGCCTGACGCTCGGCTACGGCCCGGCCTCGGCGCCGCCGATCGTCGCGGACCTCGACCTGGACGTGCCCGCCGGGCGCGTCACCGCGATCATCGGCGCCAACGGCTGCGGCAAGTCCACGCTGCTGCGCGGCCTGACCCGCCAGCTCGCCCCGCGCGCCGGGAGCATCGAGGTGCTCGGTCGGGACGCCGCCCGCGTGTCCGCGCGCGACTACGCCCGCACCGTGGCGCTGCTGCCCCAGCATCCCGTGGCGCCCGAGGGCATGACGGTGGCGCAGCTCGTGGCGCGCGGCCGTCACCCGCACCGCGGGCTCCTGGGCGGCCGGGCCGCCGGCGACGACGCCGCGATCGCCTCGGCGCTCGAGCGCACCGACCTCGTGGAGCTCGCCGACCGCGAGGCCGGCACGCTCTCCGGCGGGCAGCGGCAGCGGGCGTGGCTCGCCCTCGTGCTCGCCCAGCAGACCCCGGTGGTGCTCCTCGACGAGCCCACGAGCTACCTCGACCTCAGCCATCAGGTGGAGGTGCTGGACCTGGTGCGCGCGCTCCCGGACCCGCGCGGCGGGGGCCGGGCGACCGTCGTCGCGGTGCTGCACGAGCTGAACCTGGCGGCGCGCAGCGCGGACCACATCGTGGCGATGGCCGCGGGCCGGGTGGTGGCGCAGGGCACGCCGGGCGAGGTGATCGTGCCGGAGGTGCTGGCCGAGGTGTTCGGCCTGGACGCGGACGTGGTGGCCGACCCGCTGCTGGGCCACCCCGTGGTGCTGCCGCGCGGGGACGGGGACCGCCGATGAGCGCCGACGGCATGATCGTGGCGCACACGCGCGTGGTGTCCGTGGAGCAGCCGTGCCGCGGGTTCCGGCGGATCGTGCTGGCGGGCCCGGACCTGGAGGCCGCCAGCGGGGACCTGCTGGGACTGCTGCCGCCCGGCGTCGCCGACCTGCACGCCCTGTACCGGGGCGCGCGGCCGCGCCGGGACGCCTATGTGAAGCTGCTGATCCCCCCGCCGGGCGGGACGTCGGCGGACCCGGACCTGTCCGCCGGGTTCCGCGCCGGGTTCCTGGCCATCCCCGAGGAGGAGCGCGGCTGGATGCGCACGTACACGGTGCGCTCGGCCGGGCTCGTGCGGCTCGACGGGCGGCAGGTGCCCTCGCTGACCGTGGACGTGGTGCTGCACGGCGACCCGGACGACCCCGCCGACCCGCATCAGGGGCCGGGCCTGCGCTGGGCGCGCGCCGTCCAGGCGGGGGACGCGGTGAACGTGCTGGTGCCCTCGGCGGAGGCGCCGGCGTGGTCCGGGTGGCGGCAGACGGGGGCGCGCCGTGTGCTGGCCGTGGGCGACGAGACCGCCGTCCCCGCCCTGGTGTCCGTGGCGGAGGAGCTCGCGGACCCGTTCGGCGGGTTCGACGGCGAGGCGGACCTCGTGCTCGAGCTGCCCCACGACGGGCAGGCCGCCGACCTCATCGCCGAGCGCCTGGCCGTCCCCGAGCCGTGGGACTGGCGGGCCGTGACGGAGCTGGCGGACCGGGGCCGCGTGCGCCTGCACGTGGGCCGCCGGGCGCCGGGGGCGCCGTCGGGGTCCTGGGCGCACGCCCGCCTCGCCGCCCTGCTGGGCGTGGACCCCGACGACGCCGGCGGGCCGGTCGCGCCGCCCGCGGCCTCCGTCGAGCGCGAGTGGACCGTCGCCGCCCTCGAGGCCGACGAACGGCCCGAGGCCTACGTGTTCCTCGCCGGGGAGTCCGCGATGGTGCGCGCCCTGCGCCGGCTCAGCGTGGGCCCCGGCGGCGTGCCGAAGAAGCACGTCTCCTTCATGGGCTACTGGCGGGAGGGTCAGGCGGAGAGCTGAGGAGTGGGGTGGCGGTCGCGCGCCGCTCCACCCTCGCACCGGCGGCGGGCTCTCCCTACTGTGGAAGTCCAGCACCCGATCGAACCGAAGGAGAGATCCCCATGACCCGCACCGTGATCATCGGCGGCCACGGCAAGGTGGCCCTGCTCGCCGCACCCCTGCTGGCGGAGGCCGGCCACGACGTCGTCTCCCTCATCCGCAACCCCGACCACGCCGAGGACGTCCGCGCCGCCGGCGCCGAACCGCTCGTCCTGGACATCGAGAAGGCGGATCAGGAGGAGCTGCTCCACGCGCTGCGCGACGCGGACAACGTCGTGTTCTCCGCGGGCGCCGGCGGCGGGGACGCCCAGCGCACCCGGGCCGTGGACCACGACGCCGCCGTCGCCAGCATGCGCGCCGCCGAGGCCGCGGGTGTGCGGCGCTACGTGATGGTGTCCTACCTCGGCGCGTCCCTGCACCACGACGTGCCCGAGGACGACCCCTTCTACACGTACGCGCAGGCCAAGGCCGAGGCGGACGAGGCACTGCGGGACTCCGGGCTGGCCTGGACCATCCTCGGCCCCGGCGCCCTGACCGAGGAGGAGGCGTCCGGCCGCATCACCGTGGACCCGGACCTGTCCGACTCCGACGCCTCGCAGCGTGAGGCCAGCCGCGGCAACGTCGCTCGGGCGATCGTGGCCGTGCTCAACGAGCCGGGCACGGTGGGCCGCAAGATCGACTTCGTGGACGGCGACGTGCCCGTGGCCGAGGCCGTCCGCGGCGACTGACGCGCCGCCGCCGTCGTCGGCCCCTCCCACCCGCGCTTTCGAACGTGAAAGGGGGCGAATGGGGGCTTTCGAACGTGAGATAGGCCCTCTCTCACGTTCGAAAGCGCCGGGGACGGCCCCTCAGGCCAGGCCGAGGCGGCGGTCCACGGTGCCGAGCACGCCCATGAGCCCGGTGAAGCCGGCCAGGATCCCGGCGAGCACGACGCCCACGCTGCGGCGGCCGAGCCGCGGCACGTCGAGGAACGGGTACGGGTACCAGTCGATGCGGGGCCCGCGCGCCATGGTCACCGCCGCCCACATCAGCGGGATGACCGAGGCCAGCCCGGCGCGCCGCGGCGTGATCTGCCCGCGGGGGTCGAACAGCGCCCACACCGCCGGGGCGAGCACGGGGTTGACGATGTGCTGCAGCGCGTCGTTGAACCGGTAGAGGAAGGTGTCCTGTTCGCGGCCGCGCAGCACCGCGTTGTAGACGATCCCCGTGACCATCACCGAGCCGAGGCCGGCGGTGCGCACGGCCCAGAACGCGTCCGACGTGGGCGCCTCACGACGCGCGGCCAGCGTCAGCGACGTGCCCGCGACCAGCGCGTTGGACAGCCACGTGAAGTACGCCGGCTGGTTGAGGGCGTGGGACCAGCCCGCGGGGAAACCGCCCTGATAGCCGACGCCCGGGATCACCATGGAGTCCTTGGACATCCCGATGGGGAACGAGGTCAGGCACCCGATCAGCGGCAGTGCCCCCGAGACCTGCCACGCCAGGCGGCTCCGACGGTCCACCGGCGGCACGGGACGCGGCTGCAGCCGGGACACGACGGCGTGCGCGATCCGCCCACGGACCCCCTGCGGGGCGGGGCGGGTGCGGCGGACGGAGGGCAGGCTGACGCGGAGGGTGGAAAGGGGCATGGGGGGTCGTCCTCGAACGGCGGGGTCAAGGGATGAGACCGCCCATTCTCACATGAACAGCAGTTGAACGAAAGGGGGCGAGACGGAGAACACCGCCGCGCCCCCCCTCCTGCCCGCCCCGCCGCCTCAGTGGGCGCCGGCCTCCTCCAGCGGCAGGATGCGCTCCGGATCCTCGACCTCCACGCGCACGCCGTCGGCCTGCAGCCGGCGCACGCCCTCGGCGATCAGCCGTCGGCCGACGTCGTCGATCCAGTCCACCCGCGTGAGGTTGAGCACCACGGTGCGGATGGGCCCGTCGTTCTCATCTCGGGCGGCCACGGCGGCGGCCTCGTGCACCGCCCCGCCGCCGGTCGCGGCCGAGAGCGCCGCTCTGTCCGCCGCGGCCTCCTGCCACCGCGGGTAGACGGCGGCGTCCCACCCGGTGCCGGGCTTCTCCGCACCGGTGCGCAGGTCCGTGAGCGCGTCCAGCACCGCCTCGGCGCCGCCGAACCGGATCACGCCCTGCAGGTGCAGGAACACGCGGTCACCCTCGCGTTCCACGAAGCGCACGGCGGTGCCGCCCAGGCTGTCCCCGTCCATGAGATGCAGCCGGAAGTCCTCGGAGAGGCGGCGGCACGCCAGCACGCCGCGCGCCGAGTTGCCCACCTCGTCCAGGCGCGGCGAGAACACGCCGATCCCCACGCGGCCCGGCAGCGCGCCGAGCACACCGCCGGCCACCCCGGACTTGGCCGGGATCCCGACGTCGGCGAGCCACTGCCCGGCGGCGTTGTACATGCCGGAGGAGGTCATCACGGACACCACGCGCCGCACCACGATGGACGGCAGCACCCGCTCGCCCGTCATCGGGTGGATGCCGCCGGTCGCCAGACACGCGCCCATCACGGCGAGGTCCTTGACGGTGACGCGCACGGCGCACTGCGCCACATACCCGGCCACGATCTCCTCGGCGGAGTCCTGCAGCACCCCGTAGCTGCGGAGCATGTGCGCCAGGGCGAGGTTGCGGTCCGAGACCGCCATCTCGGATTCGTACGTCTCCCGGTCCACCGAGAGCCGACGCCCGGCGAGCAGGGACATGATCTCCACGGCCCGGTCCAGCCGCTCCTCCCGGCTCGCCTCCGGTCCCACGAGCAGCTGGTGCACCGCGAGCGCGCCGGCGTTGATCATGGCGTTGTCCGGGCGGTGCGACTCCGCCTCGAGGGAGAGCTCGTTGAAGGCCTCGCCCGAGGGGTTCAACCCCACCTGCCGGTCCACGGCGGCGAAGCCCCGGTCCACGAGCGCGGCCGCGTACGTGAACGGCTTGGACGCGGACTGGATGGTGAACTCCACGTCCGCGTCCCCCGCGCAGTGCAGCCGCCCGGTGGGGGTGGCCAGCGCGATGCCGAAGCGGTCCGGGTCCGCCTCCGCGAGCACGGGGATGTACTGGGCCGTCTCGCCCGGGTTCACGGCGCCGAGCTCGGTGATCAGGCTCGCCAGGTAGTCGGGGATCGGGTGTCTCATCTCAGGCCTCCCAGCGCAGGCAGGTCAGGGGCTCGCCCCCGGGCACGGGCACGTGGCCGGTGGCACGGAAGCCGAGCCGCTCATAGAACGGGACGGTGGCGGGCACGGACGCCTCGAGGTGCACGGGCAGGCCCGACGCGCGGCGCTGGCCATGGCGCACCAGCGCACTCGCCGCCCCGCGTCCGCGGGCGGACGGGACGGCGCCGACCTCCTCAAGGTACCAGTGCCGGCCTGCCGGGCGGGCACGCTCGCAGGCGGCCTGGATCCGCTTCAGGGCGAGGGTGTGGCGGCCGTGGACGGCGACCGCGGTGGGCAGCCCCGCCAGCAGGCCCGGCACGTCGACCCCGCGGGGGGCGGCGGGGGAGGTCCACACGGCGGCGCCGAGCAGCGTGCCGTCGTCGGCGTCCACGGCAACGTCCACGGCGCCGAGCGGGGCGCCGTCGGCCCCCGTGCGCAGCCCGTGGCGCACGGCGGCGGTGAACTTGCGCTCGAGGCGGGCCTCGCGCCGGTCCTCGGGCACGAGCCCGAGCGTGTACGGGTCCGTGGCGAAGGCCTCGGCGAGGACGATGCCCACACGGCGGGCGGTGTCCTCGCGGGCTCCATCCGGGCGCAGGGTGAGCACGTGGACGCGGGGGCGCGGGGGCGCGGGGTCCGGGGAGGTCATGGCCCCCAGTCTAGGGACGGGGCCGGGCGCGTCATCGGACCGGCCGACGCACGTTCCGCCCCGTGTGATCGGCGACACTGGTGGGCATGGACTTCTCCGCGCCCCTCGACCCGACCCCCGCCGCCCCGCCTGCCGCGGACGCCCCGCCCGCCGACGTCGTCGCCCGTCTGCAGGCGGAGCTGCCCGGCCGCGTGGACGTCTCCGCCGCCGCACTCGAGGCCGCCCGGGCGGACCGCTCGGGGCATCGCTCCCCCGCCGCGCCGCTGGCCGTGGTCCGCGCGCGGACGGTGGAGGACGTGCAGGCCGCGTGCCGGATCGCGCACGGGACCCGCACCCCGCTGGTCACCCGCGGAGCGGGCACGGGGTTGGCCGGCGGCGCCGTCGCGGGGGCGGGCGAGATCGTCCTGGACATGACCGCGATGGACCGGATCCTGGAGGTCTCCCCCGCGGACCGCGTGGCCGTCGTCGAGCCGGGGATCCTCAACGGGGCGCTGAACGCCGCGCTCGCCGAGCACGGGCTGTGGTGGGCCCCGGATCCCGCGTCGAAGGACATCTCCACGGTGGGCGGCAACATCGCGATGAACGCCGGCGGGCTGCTGTGCGCCAAGTACGGCGTCACGCGCGAGGCGGTGCTGGGCCTGGACGTGGTGCTCGCGGACGGCACCCTGCTGCGGCTGGGCCACCGCACCGTCAAGGGGGTGACCGGCTACGACCTGGTCGCGCTGATGATCGGCTCGGAGGGCACGCTCGGCGTGATCGTGGGCGCGACGCTGGCGCTGCGGCCGGCCGTGTGCGGCGTGCCGGTGACGCTCGGCGGGTTCTTCCCGGACGTCGTCGCGGGCGCCGCCGCGGCCGAGGCGATCACCGGGGCCGGTCACGTGCCCGCCCTGATGGAGCTGATGGACGAGGCGACGCTCGCCGCGGTGCGCGCGCACGCGGGGCCCGAACGCGGGGCCGCCCTGCCCGAGTCCGGCGCGTTCCTGCTGGTGCAGGCCGACGGCGCCGGCGCCGAGGCGGACGGGGAGGCCATGGCCGCCCTCATGCGCGCCCACGGCGGGGACGTCACCGTGACCGTGGACCCCGCCGAGGGGGAGGCCCTCATGGCCCTGCGCCGCACCGCGTTCCCCGCGCTCGAGCGCCTCGGCACCCCGCTCGTGGAGGACGTGGCCGTCCCGCGCAGTCGCATGGCCGAGATGTTCGCGCGGATCCGTGAGATCGAGGCACGCACCGGCGTCGCCATCCCCACCACGGCCCACGCCGGGGACGGCAACCTGCACCCGATCCTGCTGTTCGGCGCCGCGGCGCAGGTGGGCGGCGCGGCCGAGGACGCCGCGTCGATCCCGGCGGACGTGTGGGAGGCCGCCGGCGAGCTGTTCCGCGCGGGCCTGGAACTCGGCGGCACGCTCACCGGCGAGCACGGCGTGGGCCTGCTCAAGCGCGCGTTCCTGCGGGACGAGCTCGGCGACGCCCAGCACGACCTCCAGCAGCGCATCAAGGCCGTGTTCGACCCGCACGGCATCCTCAACCCAGGAAAGGTGTTCACCCCGTGACTCAGCCGACCACCCCCGAGACCCCCGCCGACGCCGGCACGCCGACCCCGTTCGAGGTCGGGCTGCAGCTGCGCTGGTCCGACGAGGACCGCTACGGCCACGTCAACAACGCCCGCCTGCTCACCCTCACCGAGGAGGCGCGCGTGCGCGCCCTGGCCGCGTGGGCCACGACGACGGCGTCCCCGGACGTCCAGCGCGTCGTGCGGTCCATGGAGGTCCAGTACGAGGCGCCCGTGGTCTACGCCGGGCCCGAGGTGACGGCGCGGGTGTGGATCCTGCGGATCGGCCGGACGTCCTTCACGCTGCGCCACGAGCTGTGGCAGGACGGGCGGCGCTGCGTGCTGTGCGACGCCGTGTTCGTGCAGGTGGACCCGGCGGCCGGGCGGCCCGTGGCCGTCTCCGACGAGGAGCGCGCCGCCTTCGAGCGCGTGCTGATCCCCGCCGAGGACTGACGGGCCGCCGTCGGGCCTGTGGACGGCCAGCCGTCTCGCAGGATCCCGCCGTAGGCTCTGAGGCCATGGAGCAGGACCCTTCCCCGGACGCGCCCGTGCCCTCGGCGGACGTCGAGGCGCTGCGCAGCACCCCCGTGTCCGAGTTGACGCAGCTCACCCCCGCGGCGTCAGGGGCGCTGGAGCGGCTGCGCCGAGACGTCGAGCGCTTCGACCTCGAGTACCGCTCGGCCCTGCTCCAGGTGGAGGCGCGGCTCGAGGTGCTGCGGGACGAGTTCACGCACCTGCACGACTACAACCCCATCGAGCACATCGTCACGCGGGTGAAGTCGCCGGAGTCGATCCTGCGCAAGGCCTCCGCCCGCGGGCTGTCCCTGGACCTGGACGCGCTGCGCACCAACGTCACGGACATCGCCGGGGCGCGCGTGATCGTCAGCTTCGCCCGGGACGTGTACCGCGTGTTCCGCCAGTTCACGCAGCAGCCGGACATCCGGGTGCTCGAGGTGGAGGACTACATCTCCCGGCCCAAGCCCTCCGGCTACCGCAGTCTGCACTGCCTCGTGCAGGTGCCGATCCACCTGTCCACCGGCACGATCCCGGTGACCGTGGAGATGCAGTTCCGCACGAGCGCCATGGACTTCTGGGCCACGCTCGAGCACAAGATCAACTACAAGTTCGACGGCGGCGTGCCCCCGGACATCGCGACCGAGCTCGTGGCCGCCGCCCGCGTGGCCGCGGATCTGGACACCCGCATGGAGCGCCTGCACGACCAGGTGCAGGAGACCGACAGGGACGACGACGCCGCCGCGGCCTGGGAGGACGACGGCGGTCCCGCCTTCGAGGACGAGCCGACGGTGGAGCCGGGCGAGGCGCGGCCGGGCGACGCGGAGCCGGGCGACGACGCGCCCGGCGCGTCCACCGTCTGAACCCCTCCGTCCACACCCGGCGGGCCGCGTGCACAGGGTTCTCCACAGAGTTGTCCACAGGTGTGGATGAGTCACACGCGTGTGATCCAGCGAAGCAGAGCAGGGCGTGACCGCAGACCAGGGAGGACATGCGGAGGGAGCGGCTGCCGGTAGCCTGAGCCGATGCCCTCCACCGCCGTGCCGCCGCGCGACTCCGGCGCCGCCTCCACCCTGCCCGCCCGCACCGGGCACCGCGGGGTGTCGAGCCTGCGCACCGCCGCCCTCGTCCTCGTGGTGGCGGCGTTCGTGTGGCTCGCGCTCACCGTGCGCCTGCCCGGCGTGGACGAGCTGCGCGCCCAGCTGGACGGCTTCGGCTGGTGGAGCTGGCTCGCGTTCACCGTGCTGTACGCGGCCGTGGCGCTCACCCCCATCCCCGTGACGATCATGGCGGTCACCGCCGGTGTGCTCTTCGGCGCGATCGAGGGGACGGTGCTGTCCGTCGTCGGAGCCCTGCTGGGCTCGCTCGGGGCGTACGGCATCGCGCGCGCGGTCGGACGCGAGGTGGCCCTGCGCTGGCTCGGCCGCCACGCCGAGACCGTGGAGCGGCGGCTCGAGGACACCGGGTTCCTCGCCCTGCTGACCCTGCGCGTCGCCCCGGGGCTGCCGTACTGGCCCGTGAACTACGGGGCGGGCGCGCTCGCCGTGCCGCTGGGGATCTTCGCCGGCTCCACCGCGGTCGGGGTGATCCCCGGACAGCTCTCCCTCGTGGCGATGGGGGCGTTCGCGGTGCGCCCGGGCGTCGTGAACGGCGTGCTGCTCGGGGTGGGCTGGCTCACCGTGGGCGGTCTGACCCTGTGGGCGGTGCGCCACTGGCGACGGGCGGCCCGGTCCGCGGAGGAGCCGGCGGGCTCGGAGGGGCCGGAAAGCCCGCGGAGTGGTCACGACACGCCGTCTCCCCGTACGCGACGCGGCGTGTCGTGACCACTCTGCGCCGGACGTCAGCCGACGGCGCGGCGCACCAGATCGGCGATCCGGGCCCGGGCGTCGTCGTCGAGGGCGGTCAGGGCGAACGACGTCGGCCACATGACGCCGTCGTCGAGCTTCGCCCCCTCGTTGAAGCCGAGGGTCGTGTACCGCACGCCGAACTTGCTGCTGACCTGCAGGAACACGAGCACGTCCGTGCCGCGCGTGTAGGCGGGCATGCCGTACCAGGTGCGGGGTTCGAGCTCCGGGGCCACCTCCGTGACGATCCGGTGCACCCCCACTGCCATGGCGCGGTCCTGCTCGGGCATCTCCTCGATCGTCGCCAGCAGGTCCTGCAGGGCGTCGGCCTTCTTCTTGCCGCCGCGCTGGGCGCGCAGCTCCTGCGCGCGCTCGGCGATCGCGGCCTGCTCCGCAGCGCTGAAACCGGTGGACTCGCTCACGGTGCCTCCTGGGGTGCGGGGACGGGTCCTGCCCGGGTCTCAGCTCCGACGGCCCAGGCGCCCGAGCAGGCGGGTCTGCCGGTCGGCGTCGTCGGCCACGGGGACGGGCTCGCCCAGGATGCCGGGCGTGTAGGCGGCGTCGCCGAACAGCTCCAGCGACTCCTCCACGCAGTCGATCTCCGCGTCCGTGAACTGCGCGTCCACGCCCTGCGAGCGGGCCAGGTCCCAACGGTGCACGATCAGGTCGAACGCGTGGAAGCGGATCAGCGCCTCGCCCACGGTCATCTCCCCCAGCGCGGTCTTCATGGGCCGCAGGATGAACTCCTCGTCACCGGCGAGGGCGGACATGGCGGCGGCGTGCTTGGCCCACTGGGTGGCCAGCTGCTGGCGGGAGCCGTCGAAGAGGGGCACCTCCCGGCCCTGGCGGGCGGCGAAGTCGCGCTGGCCGGCGATCACGTGGTCCAGCAGGTCCAGCGCGTCCCAGCCCTCGCACGGGGTGGCTGCGTCCCAGTCCCGCACCTCCCGGACGACGGCGGTGAACGGCTCGGCGGCCGCGTTCCAGCGGGCCTCGACCTCGGTGGCGGGGATGGACATGGTGCTCTCCTCAGGGTCGCGGGGTTCTCGGGGCCGCGGCGGACGACGACGGCGCCGCGCTCGGCTTCTTCGGGCCGCGGATGGACTCGGGGCGGGCCGGGTCCAGGACGGACCGGGGGTCGAAGAACTCCTCCAGCACGGGCCGCTCGCCCGAGACGGCCGCGGCGAGGCTGATGCCGTCCACGTTGATGCGCGAGCCGCGGTAGTAGCCGGGCTCGAGCTGGCCCCACGCCTTGGAGGTGCCGTCCACGAGGAAGAAGGAGCGGTAGCCGAGCTCACGGAAGTAGCGGTACCGCTCGTTGTCCGCGGTGTACTTGCCGGGGCCGGTGACGTCCGCGCCGAACGGGTAGATGAGCATGTCCGTGGGGCCGAGGATCGGCTCCACCTCGGCGTGCCACAGGTCCATGTCGAACTCGAGGTCCTCCCTGTCCAGCTTCGGCACCGTCCGGTGGCCCCACGTGTGCGAGGCGAACTCCCATCCGCTGTCCTTGAGCGCGTCGGCGACCTCGGTGGCGGCCGCGACGTCGGCGTCGAACGTGGGGCTGTCCCCGAACTCGCGGGCCGAGGTGCGGTAGCCGAACACGCCGTCGTAGCCGGTCATGGCCAGCACGCCGCGGGCGCCGTTGAGGCTGAAGTCCGGGTGCTCGGCGAGGAAGTCGTCCAGGCGCGGGACGACGTCGAACGCCCCGACGTGCGTGGTGCCCTCGGCGTCCGTGTACTCGTTGCGGACGCGGCCGTCCTCGGCCACGATCAGGCGGTCCGCGAAGCCGTCGCCGTCCATGTAGAGGTAGTACGAGCAGTCGTCCAGGGAGAGGATCAGCGGGGTCCGGCCCTCGGGGACCATGAGGGTCTTCGGGCGGACGACGTCGTCCTCGCCCACCTCGTACAGCTCGTGCGGGGAGACCAGCACGTAGCCGCGCTCGTAGACCTGCCGGATGACGGCGTCGAACTCGTCCACCGTGACCATGAAGTCCAGATAGCCGCCGGCCTTGTCGTCGCCGTCGAAGGCGCGGGCCGGGTCCACCACGAGGGAGTGGAAGAACAGGTGCGGCACCCGGGCCACGTCCGGCCAGGCCACCGGGTCGCCGGCGGGCGGCGGTCCAGCGGGGGCGGCGGAGGTGGGCGCGGACGAGGCGGGCTCGGACGACGACGACGGCGCGTCCTCCCCGTCCTGCCCGCAGGCGGTCAGCAGTCCCGATCCGAGCAGGGCGGAACCGGCCAGGAGCATCTGTCGGCGGGTCAGCTGCGGCACGGGCGGGGGCATCGGGCACCTTTCTCCGGGGGCACCCATCATGCCAAGGCCGCCCGGCCCGGGACCACCCCTGCCGGGCGTGGGGCGGGCGGTGGGGACGGCGCGGCATGGGAGGCCGGCCGGCGGCGGGGGCTCGATCCGCCGCAGACGGCCCAGAGTGGTCACGCGGACGACCCGAGCTCGGCGCGGACCGTGTTCGACCGCTTCGTGTTCAGCAACCACATCCGCAGCTTCAGCGTCGACTGAGCCCCGGCTGGGAGGCGCCTTCGACGCGCGCCGACGCACGCGCCCCTCGCGCCGTGCCGCGTGCCACACTGGCGAGCGTGACCCGACGTCCGGATGCACCGCCCCCGGCCGACCCGCGCACGCGTGCGGCCCTGCGCGCCGTGCTCACGGTCCTGGCCGTGATGGCGGTGCTGTTCGCCGCCGTCGTGCTGACGCTGGCCTACGGACCCGCCCGCTGAACCCGCCCTTCCCCGATCCAGGAGCAGCCATGTCCCCCGCGGACCCCACCGCCGACGTCGCGGCCCGACCGACCGGCCCCGCCGCGGTGGCCGAAGCCTTCGCGGCCGCCTGGAACGCCGCCGACGCCGACGCGCTCGCCGAGCTGTTCGCCGAGGACGCGGACTTCGTGAACGTGGTGGGCGTGTGGTGGAGGCGGCGTCGGCAGATCCGGGTGAACCACGCGCTCGGCTTCCGCTGGATGTTCCCGCACTCGCGGCTCGAGCTCGGGCGCGTGCGCGTGCGCGAGCTCGGGGACGTGGCGGTGGTGCACGCGCCGTGGACCATGACGGGGCAGACCGCGCCCGACGGCGACGAGGTCGGCGAGCGCACCGGCGTCCTGCTGCTCGTGGTGCGCCGCACCGAGGCCGGGGCGTGGGAGGCGGTGGCCGGACAGAACACGGACTCCGTGCCCGAGGCGCAGACCCACCTGGCCGACGACGACGGGCTGGCCGCGGTGCACTACCACCCGTCGGCGTGGATCGATCCCGACGACGACCCCGACGGCCCGGAGGCCTGCTGAGGCCGGACGACCGGCCGCACCCGGCGCTGCGGACGGTCAGGGCGCCACACAGTGGTCACGACACGCCGTCTCCCGGAGAGCCACACGGCATGTCGTGACCACTTTCCGGCAGTCCGCGGTGGTCGCCGCCGGCGTTCCCGCCTCACTCCAGGCTCTTCAGCCGCACCCAGTCGTCCTCGACCCGCTCCCCGCCGACCACGAACTGCCGCGCCCCGATCGTCGCGAAGCCGAGACGCTCGTAGAACCGGTTGGCCCGCGCGTTCTGCGCGTTCGTGCCGAGCCACACGTGCCGGAACCCCAGCCGCCGCAGCCGCTCCACGCCGTCGTGCACGAGGGCCTCGGCCAGCCCGGTGCCGCGCCCCTCGGCGAGCACGTACAGCTTCGAGAGGTGGCCGGCCAGCACGTCGCCGAGCCGCTCCGTGACGGGTGCCTCGGGGGTCGCGGCGGTCTCGTACATGGCGTAGCCGAGCAGGGTCTCCGGGGCGTCGGCCGCGGCGCCCACGAGCACGATCCGCTCCGGGTCCGCGATCCACGCGGCCACGGCGGCCTCGCTCAGGTGCAGCGCGATGTGCGCGTCCACCGCGGCACGCGGCAGCGAGGCCGGGGAAGCGTCCGGGAAGGTGGCCGCGGCGATCGCGGCGATCGCGGGCGCGTCCTCGGGGCGGGCCGGACGGACGACGGCGGCGCGGGGTGCGGAAGTCATCCCCGCTCAGGCCTGCAGCGCGGGGTGCAGGTCCTTCATGCGGAACCGACGCCGGCGCCGCACCACGAGCACGTCCAGGGCGAGCGCCGCCGCCCCGATGCCCATCAGCACGACCACCGGCACCCAGAAGCGCTGGTCCGGACCGCCGGAGATCGCGTTGCGGAACGCCTCGATGGAGTAGCTCATCGGCATGAACGGGTGCAGCGCCTGGAAGAAGCCGGGCAGCACCTCGGCCGGGTAGGTGCCGCCGGTGGAGGCCAGCTGCAGGATCAGCAGGACCAGCAGCAGCGCCGAACCGGGGGTGCCGAGCGCCGTCTGCACCAGGTGCGCGATGAGGGAGAACACCACGGCCACGAGCACCGTCAGGGCCACGGCCCGCACCGGGTGGACGGGGGCCAGGCCCAGCGGCAGCGTGGCGGCCAGCATGAGCAGACCGCCGCCCACGGCCACGATGCCCACGGGCAGCCACGCGGCCAGCGCGATCGCCACCGGGTTGCGGCGCCCGGCCAGCAGCCGCCCGCTGATGGGCCGCATGATGTTGAATGCGGCGATGCCGAACACCCACAGCGCGATGGAGAAGAACATCGGCGCCATGCCGCGGCCGTAGACCTCTGCGGAGTTGTCCACCTGCATCACGGCCTCCACGGGCCGGGACATCACCAGGGCGGCCTCGTCCCGCTGATCCTCGGTCAGGGCGGGGACGCGGTCGACGCCGTCGGAGAGCCCGGAGGCGAGCTCGTGGGCGCCGTCGTCGAGGGTGCCGAGGCCGGCGCGCAGCTCCCCGGCGCCGTCCTGGAGCTGGGCCAGGCCGCCGTCGAGCTCGGTCGCGCCGGACTCCAGCTGCCCCGCACCGTCCTGCAGGGTCAGCGCCCCGTCGTGGAGCGCGGCGTTGCCCTCGGCGAGGGTGGTCGCCCCGTCCGTCAGCTCGCCGAGGCCGGACTGCAGCTCCCCGGCGCCGTCCTGGAGCTGGGCCAGGCCGCCGTCGAGCTCGGTCGCGCCGGAGCCCAGCTGCTCGAGGCCGTCCGCGAACTTCCCGGCGCCGTCGGCGAGGGAGTCGGCCCCGTCCTTCGCCTCACCGATCCCGCCCTGCAGCTTCTCGGCGCCCGCGGCCACGGCGTGGGCGCCGTCGTTGAGGTCCGTCAGATCCGCCTTGGCGGAGGCGGCGACGTCGTCCTCGACGAAGCCCTGGACGCGCTCGTTGGCGGCCGCGGAGGTCGCGGCGGCCTCCTCGGCGCGGCCGGCGACGGCGGTCACCCGCTCGTCCGCGCCGGTGAGCGCCTCCTGGAGCGCGGCGTACTGCTCGGACTCGGCGAGCGTCGGGTCCTCTTCGGCGAGCTCGGCCAGGGCGGCCTGCGCGTCGGCGATGCGGGCGCCCGCGCCGTCCTCGGCCGTGCCGGCCACCTCGGCGACCCGCTGGACGTCCTCGTCCACCGCGGCGACGTCGGCGGCCACCGCGTCCTGCCGCTCGATCACCTGGTCCAGGCCGGGGATCACCGTGTCGTAGAGCTGCTGGGTGCCGTCGGCCACCTGCGTGGCGCCGTCGGTGAGCTCGGCCGATCCGGTCTGCAGTTGGGCCAGCCCGTCGGAGAGGTCCGTGGCGCCCTGACGCAGGGCGGGGGCGTTCTCGGCGAGCTGCCCGGCACCGTCGGCGAGGGCCTGGGAGCCCCCGCGCGCCTGGTCGAGCCCGTCGGCCAGGCGCCCGGCCCCGTCCTGCGCGGACGCGGCGCCCGCGGCGAGTCGCTGGGCGCCGTCGTCGGCCTGGGCGGCGCCGTCCGCGAGGTCACCCGCACCCGTGGCGAGCTGGCCCGCGCCCTCGGCCAGCTTGCCCGAGCCGTCGTGGGCCTGGACGATCCCGTCCTCCAGCTGGCTCGCGCCGTCCTCCGCGGAGGCCGTGCCGTCGGCCAGCTGCGCGGCGCCGTCGGCGGCGTCCACCATGCCCGACCGCAGCTCGCCGAGGCTGGAGAAGACGGCCTCGAAGTACGCCTCGATCGCGGACCGGTTCACGGCGGCCTCGACCTTGGCCTGGCTCGCGTTCGTGACGGAGCCGATCACGAAGCCGTTGGCGTCGTCTCGGCGCAGGGTGATCTGCGCCTGCTGCGGTGTCCCGCCGCCCTCGGGGCTGACGAGGTCACGGCTGAGCTCGGCGGGGATCTCCAGGACGAGGTAGTACCGGCCCTCCCGCAGTCCCTCCTCGGCCTCCTCGCGCGTGGTCTCGCGCCAGTCGAAGGCGCGGTCGTCCTTGAGGCGTTCGGTCATGTCCGCGCCGGTGCGCAGCGTGGTGTCGCCGCGCTGGACGGGCTCGTCCTCGTTGACGATCGCCACCGGCAGCCGGTCCATGGCCCCGTAGGGGTCCCAGTTCGCGGACAGGTACAGGGCGCCGTAGATGGCGGGGACGAGGAAGATGAACAGCAGGGCGAGCAGGGGCAGGCCACGGCGGAAGCGTCGCAGCTCGTAGCGGAACAGCATCAGTTCTCCCGGACGGGGGGCAGGGTGAGGACGACGGCGTCGCGCGGCACGGGCGCGGAGGCCACGGCGCTCACCGCGAACGGGTGGCCGTGGTCCTTGAGGACGTCCAGGGCCGCGTGGAGCGCGACCAGCTCATCGATGGTCAGGGTGGCGTCCACGTCGTCGAAGGTGACGAGGCGGGCCGGGCGCAGGCAGGCGACGACGGCGGCCAGCAGCGCGCGCTCGGGTGCAGGCAGCTCCCCGACGACGGCCTCCGGCGCCACGCTCAGCCTCACCGCGTCCGCGAGGAGGGCGAAGCGCGCGCGGCCGGCGCGGCGGCGCACGCCGTCGGCGAGGCAGCGCTCGTCCACGACCTCGGCCGCGGTCAGCGCCGGCTCGAGCTCCACCACGTCGGTGGTGTGGGCGACGGCGGTGCGGGCGCGGAGGGCGTGCGGGTGGCGCGCGGCGTCGATCGGGGGCCGGTACGCGCGGGCGGCGGGCCGCTCCGGCCCGTCCAGGGCGACGTCCACGGGGCCGCCGGTGAGCACGAGCTCGCCCCGCACGCCCTGCAGGCGCCCCGTGAGGGCGAGCAGCAGGGCCGAGCGGCCCGAGCCCTGGGTTCCGAGCACGGCCAGGTGGGTCTGCGGGGGCAGCACGAGGTCGAGGGGGCCGAACACCGGCCCGCGACCGCCGCGCAGGGTCAGACCGCGCGCCACGAGGGTGGCGGGCGGGAGGTCGTCGAGGTGCGCCGGGACGGGGGCGGGCCCGGGGCCATGGTGATCGGCGTCGGTGGGAGTGGAAGACATAGGCCCTCTTTGCCGAGTCGAGGCGGATTCAATACCATCGGTATTCAATACCATCGGCATCGAGAGGGCAACATGGCCACCCGACCCCGCCGCGAGGATGTCCGCGCGGCCATCCTCGACCACGCGGCCCGGGTGTTCGGACGGGAGGGCTACGCGCGCTCCTCCCTCGCCCGCATCGCGGCGGAGGCCGGCTACACGAAGGGCGCCGTCTATTCCGGCTTCGCGGGGAAGCCGGACCTCTTCGCCGCCGCCTGCACCGTCCAGTTCGAGCGGGCGACCACCCGAGCCATGGACGGCGTCGCCGACGCCCTGGACGACCCCGACCTGCCGCGCGAGGACCTGGTGGCCCGCGTGGCGGAGGCTCTGGCCGACGTCGTGCTCGAGACCACGGGCTCCTGGCCCCTGCTCCTCCACGAGTTCCAGGCCGTGGGCCTGCGCGAGCCCGCCGTGGGGAGAGCCTACCGGACGCTCACCGTCCGGCGGCGGGACTTCCTGGCCGGCCTGCTGCGTGAGCACCGCGTGCTGGCCGACGTCCCGGACGAGCAGGTCACGCACACCGCGGCCATGCTCCTGATGCTCGTGCACACGCTGTCGGTCGAGCGGCACCTGGCCCCGGAGGACCTGACGGTGGACGACGTGCGGGACACGCTGGCCGCGGCCGTGCGCTCCCTCCTGCCCTGACGCCTGCGCGCCGGCCCCGCCTCAGCCCAGAGTGCCGGCCACACCGCGCACCAGCGCCACCGTGCCCCCGACGCCGGCCAGGCAGATCGCGAGGACGCGCGCCTTCTCGGGGTCCACCCGGCGGGCCACCACCGAACCGAGCAGCACACCCAGCGGGCCGCCCGCCACGACGGCGACCCACACCGGCCACGGCACGTGCAGCCCCGCGGGCACGGCCGCGCCGAACAGCGACTTGGTGACCAGCGAGGTGAGATTGGCCAGCAGGAACACGGGCTGGAGGGTGGCCGCCCACGAGCGCTGGTCCCACCGGCTCGCCACCGCGTAGACCGCGAGCGCCGGCCCGGCGATGCCCGCGGTGGTGTTCATGAACCCGGCCACGGCGCCGGAGGCGAACACGGCCCCGTTCCCCTGGGCGGTGAAGCGCTGCTGCAGGCCCAGGACGGCGGCCACGGCCACCAGCACGGAGGACCCCAGGAGGATCTCGAGGGCGTGGGCGTCCAGGACCCGCACGGCCCACGCCCCCGCGAACGAGCCGGCCACGAGCAGGGGTGCGAGGCGGACGAAGCGCGGCCAGTCCACGTGCCTGTGGAGCACCGCGAACAGCAGCACCGCGGACACCGAGGCGGCCACGTTGGACAGCGTCACCCCCGCCACCGGGCCCAGGAGCAGGGACAGCGTGGGTGCGGCGATCATGCCGACGCCCATGCCGCTCACCCGCTGGAGCGTGCCGCCCACGGTGATCGCGGCCAGCGCGACGACGGCCGGCAGCCACACCAGGGAGGGGTCCATGCGGGCAGTATGCCGGAGCCGGGGGTGTCCGTCGGCCCTGGCTTCCGCCCGTGACGGGTGCGCATGCTGGCCGTATGGCCCAGCACAGCTCCACCCCGTTCCCGCTCGTGATCGTGGGCAGCGGCCCCGCCGGGGTCAGCGCGGCCCGCGCCTACCTGGACGCGGACGGCCCCGGGCCCGTCTTGATGCTCACCTCGGACGCCGACCACCCGTACGAGCGCCCGCCCCTGTCCAAGGAGGTGCTGCGCGGCATGGCGGCCCCCGAGGGCACGCCGATCGCCGGGGAGGAGCTGCCGGACGGCGTCGAGCTGCGCCGCGGCACCACCGTCACCGGCGCGGACCTCGCCGCGCGGACGCTGCGGGCCGGCGAGGAGCCGGTCCGCTTCGAGCGCCTGATCCTCGCCCTCGGCGCGCACCCGAAGCCCCTGCCCGTCGCGGACGACGACGCCGAGGTGCACCTGCTGCGCTCTCTCGACCACGCCCGCCGCCTGGTGGCCTCCGCCGGGCACGCGCGCTCCGCCGTCGTGATCGGCTCGGGGTTCATCGGCTGCGAGGCGGCCGCGTCCCTGGCCCTGCGCGACGTGGCCACCACGCTGGTCACCCCGGACGAGGTGCCGCAGCAGAAGCGGCTCGGCCGCGAGGCGGGCGAGCGGATTGCGCGGTGGCTGGTCGGCGCCGGCGTCGAGCTGCGCACCGGCGTGCGGGTGGGGCAGGTGCGCGCCCCGCGCACCGTCCACCTCGACGACGGCGCCACGCTCGCCCCGGACCTGATCCTCGCCGCGGTGGGGGTCGAGCCCGGCGGCGGCTGGCTCGAGGACTCCGAGCTGACCGTGCACGAGGGGCGGATCGTGGCGGACGAGCACCTGCAGGCGGCCCCGGGCGTGTGGGTGGCCGGGGACGTGGCCCGCGCCCACCACGCCGTGGCCGGCCGGCCGATCCCCGTGGAGCACTGGGGCGACGCCCTGGGCATGGGCGAGGTCGCCGGGCACAACGCGGCCCGCACCGAGGTGAGCGTCCCGGACGGCGCCGGCCAGGCCTCCGCGCAGGCCCACGCGGCGACGGCGGACCCGGAGTCGCTGCGGCGGTGGGAGGCCGTGCCCGGGTTCTGGAGCACCATCGGCGAGCACACGCTCAAGCACGCCGCGTGGGGCGACGGCCACGAGCAGGCCCGCATGGTGGAGCGCACCGGCGGGTTCACTCTCTGGTACACGGACGCGCAGGACCGCGTGGTGGGCGTGCTGACCTACAACGCGGACGAGGACTACGAGCGCGGGCGGGAGCTGGTGGCGGGCCGGGATGCCGTGGGCGAAGGCCGGGGCCGTCCCGACCCTGCATGACAGACTGAGGGGATGACCACCCCGACCCCCGGCGCCGGCTCCCCGGGCAGCGGTGTGGCCGGGGGCGTGCTGGCCGCGGTGGGGGCGCTGGCCCTGATCGCGACCGTCCTGGCGCTGGTCCTCGCGTTCGGTCCGGCCGGCCGGGACGACGCCGGCGCGGGCGCCGAGCGGCGGCGCTGGAACGGCGGCTTCACCCCCGCCCCGCCCACGGTGAACACGCAGGGGTACGCCGAGCCCGTGCAGGGCCGCGTGACCTCCCGCTTCGGGCCCCGCCCCAACCCGTTCGGCGAGGGCGTGGTGCCCTCGGGGGTGTCCGAGGAGGCCCTGACCCGCCACGACGGCGTGGACCTCGGCGGGGTGCCGGAGGGCACGCCCTTCCACTCGGTGTCCGACGGCCGGGTCCTGTTCGTGGAGGCCGGAGGGGACGCGGGCGGCAACCTGCTCGCCGTGGACGCCGGGGACGGCCACGTGTGGCGCTACCTGCACGCCGCCCCGGACTCCACCGTGGTGGACGCGGGCCAGCGCGTCTCCGCCGGGGACCACCTGGCCGGCGTCGGGCAGACCGGCGCCGCCACCGGCGTGCACCTGCACCTGGAGCTGCGCGTGGACGGCGAGCCGGTGGACCCGGAGGCCTACCTGGCCGAGCGGGGCGTGGAGCTCGGCGGCTCCTACCCGGAGCGGCGCCGCGGCCTCAGCCGGTGACCGGGCCGCCGCCGTCGTCCACGGACCCGGCCCAGCGGACCTCCCCGTCCACGACCTCGTCCGTCGGCGCCAGGCCGATCGCCTGGGCGACCCGCTGGGAGGCCGTGTGCTCGGGGTGGACGTCCGCCACGAGGCGCCGCACCCCCCGGTCCCGCAGCTCGCCCTTGAGGAGGCCGGCGGCCTCCTTCGCCAGCCCGCGGCCCTGCCACGGCGTGCCGATCAGCCAGGCGATCTGCGTGGGTCCCCCGTCCACGGGGATGGTGGCCTGGACGTAGCCGACCGGCCGGCCCTCCGGCTCCAGCACCACGATCCAGTTGGCCCAGTCCTCCGCGCCGTCCTCGGAGCGACCGCGCGTGAAGATGGCGTACCGCTGCCGCAGCTCCTCCTCGCCCGGCGGCGTCCCGCCGGTGTACGTGTACAGGTCCGGGTCGGCGAGGACCGCGGCCATGGCCTCGGCGTCATCCACCCGCAACGGGCGCAGGGAGAGGGAATGCGGCATGGGCACAGTCGACCAGCCCGGCCCCGCGCAGACAAGAGGCGGGGCGCATCCGCCCGCCGCGCTAGCCTGGGCGCATGCCGCCCGCCCCCACCGCCCGTCTGCGCTTCCGCGAGATGGCCGACGCCGACCTCGACCACCTGGCCGGCCTCCTCGCCGATCCCGTGGTGATGCGCTTCTACCCCGCCCCGCGCACGCGCGCGGAGGCGGCGGCGTGGATCGCGGGCAACCGGCGCAGGACGGGCACGGGCTGTGGATCATCGAGACCCACGACGACGCCGGGCCCGGCTTCGTCGGGGACTGCGGCCTGACCTGGCAGGAGGTCGACGGGGAGCCTCGCCTGGAGGTCGGCTACCACGTGCGGTCCGACCTGTGGGGGCGCGGTTACATGACCGAGGCGGCCGCCGCCTGCCGGGACCACGCCCGGGACGTGCTGGGGCACCACGAGCTCGTGGCGATCATCCACCCGGAGAACACGGCCTCGCGGCGGGTGGCCGAGCGGATCGGGATGACCGTGGTGGGCGAGGACCGCACCGGCGCGCCCGAGGCCCGGGCGGCCCTGGGGATCGAGTCGCGGACCGTGCTGGGGATGGCGCTGCGGCCGGGCGCCTGAGGCCCGGGCCGTCCGCCTCAGCCCCGTCCGCTCACTTGGCGTGGCGGGCGAGCAGCTCGCGGGCGGCGTCCAGGCCGCCGGCCTCGACGTCGTAGGAGCCGGTGGACGCGTGGTGGGCCTCGACCGCGTCGGTGATCCGGTAGTGGTCCGGGTTGCCGGGCGGGTCGGAGGTCTCCAGCACGCGGATCAGGTAGGTCTCGCCGGCGGCCAGGGCCTGGCGGTCGTCGCGCTCGTGATGGGTCATGACGTCCTCTCGGGTCGGCGCCCGGCGGGTCTGTCCCACCGGGGCGTGCGCACCAGGGTGGCGCATCGACGGCGTCGGGGCCCAGCCCTGCCCGGCCGGCTCAGCGGTTGCCGGGGTGCTGCGGGTCGGCCGGGATGCCGCGGCTCAGGGGCTCCACGGGCGGGCCGCTCGTCTCCGGGGTCACGGGCGAGCCGGTGCGGGAGCCGCCGACCTCCGGGGTGTCCGGCACCTGATCGCCGGAGGGCTGGGCGCCGGAGCGCAGCGCCTCGAGCCGCGTCTCGAGGACCTGCACCACGGGCAGGCGGTCGCCGTGGGCGCGCTCGTAGGCGAGCAGCTGCTCCACCTGCGACTCGTCGAGGCCGGTGATCCGGGTCGGCAGCGTGCCGTTGGGGATGTGGTCGTAGTCCGGCAGGGGGAGCTCGTCGCGGTTCGGGGCGTTCGTCATGGCACTGTCCCTCTTCTCTCGTCGGGGTCCCTCGTCGGGATGCGTGGTCCACCCACGCTAGTGAAGGCCCCCGTCAGACGGCACCCCCTGCCGCCCCGCTCAGCCCACCCCGTCCCGCCGCGCCCGCAGCACGATCTCCAGGTCGAACCGCGCGTCGGGGTCCTCGAGGGCCTCCCCGAACAGCTCGCGCAGCCGGCCCACCCGGTACCCCACGGTCTGGGGGTGCACGCCGAGCTCCGCGGCGATCGGCGCCCGCTGGCCCCAGTGCGTGAGCCAGGCGAGCAGGGTCTCCTCCAGCACCGCCCGCTTCGCCTCGCTCACCTCGTCCAAGGGCGCCAGCACGCGTTCGGCCAGCTGCGTCACGACGCGCGGCTCGGCCCCCAGCACCACACGCGCCAGGTGGTCCGCGGCGAGGATCGGGGACGGGGCGCCGTCGTCGTCGTCCTCCCCCGGCGCGGGCTCCGCCGTCCGGCCCGCCGCCTCCTGGACGGCCAGCGTGCGGGCCACGCGGTAGGAGTGGGGCACGAGCGGCCAGTCCACGGCCGGCCCGACGACGGCGGCCGTCCCCGCCAGCAGGCGCAGCATGCGCTCGCGGCGGCCCTGGGAGGGGGTCGCGTCGATCACGGCGACCACCTCCGAGTCCCGCTCCACCACGAGCCCGGCGCGGCCCAGCCTCTCCCGGACGGCGACGCCGGCGTCCGCGGGCAGCACCACCACGGCGAGCCGGCGAGGCAGCCGCCAGTCCGCGAGCGCGGCCAGGCGCTGCACCTCCTTCTCGTCGGTGCCGCCGCGGACCAGGGCGGTCGCGAGGGCGGCGCGGTGCAGCTCGAGCACGCCGGCCTGCGCGGACTGCGCCTCCGCGTACGCCTGGGCGCTGACGGAGGAGAGCTCGTCGATGTACGCCCAGATGGACTCGCCCAGCTCGATCACCACGGACATCTCCAGGCCCAGGCGCGCGCACTCGGCGGAGAGCTCGCGGAACACGATCCGCGCGGAGGTGCGGTACGCGCCGAGCAGGGCGTCCATGGAGCGCCCCTCGCGGAACTCGCCGGCCCCCAGGCGGGCCATGAGGACGCGGGACTCGCTGTTCAGGGCCGGGCGGGTGGTGCCGGGCAGGCTCATCAGCTGCTCGAGGGCGGTGGTCACGCCGGCGGTGAGGTTCTTGCCGTAGTGGCCGTCGCGCGCCGCCGCGTAGGCGGGGATCTGGTCCGGGACCGTCTCGATGATGCGCTCCATGATCCCGGGGATCGCCGGGGCCAGGCGCTCCGCGAGGTCGTCCGGGAGGGACTGCCAGGGCGGGCGCCAGTCGGGGGCGGGGGTGGTCTGCGTCACACTCAATCTTGTCTCCTCGCGATGAAGTGATGGCCCAGATCGTACGCTGAAGACGAAGAACTGCGGCATGCCGAGCCATAGACTGGAGCCATGGTCGGCCGATCTCTGTTCTCCCGTCCGGCGTCGACGCTCCTGCACCCGCTCACCCCGCAGGACGTCCTCAGCCTGCTCGACCCCGTGCACTCCTCGCGGCAGCTGCGCGGCGTGGTCACCTCCGTGACGCGCGAGACGCCCGGCACCGCCACCATCGCCTTCCGCCCGGGCCCGGGCTGGCGGGCCCACGACGCCGGCCAGTGGGCCCGCATCGGGGTGGACGTGGACGGCGTGCGCCAGTGGCGCTCCTACTCGCTCTCCGCTCCCGCGGGCGCCGACCCCGAGATCACGGTGTCCGACATCGGCCTCGTCTCCGGCACGCTCGTGCGCCGCACGAAGCCCGGCGACGTCCTGTTCCTCGACGTCCCCGAGGGCGACTTCACCCTCCCGGACGAGCCGCGCGCCCTGCTGATGCTCACGGCCGGCTCGGGCCTGACCCCGGTGATGTCCATGATCCGCACGCTCGTGCCGGCCCGCGCGGACGCCGACGTCGTGCTCATCCATTCCTCCCGCACCCCCGAGGACGCCCTGTTCCGCGAGGAGCTCGCCGAGCTGGCCGACCAGTTCCCGGGCCTGCGCGTGGTGCACCGCCACACCGCGGACGAGGGCCGCCTGGACCTGTCCTCCCTCGCCGAGCTCGAGGACCTGTGCCCCGACTGGCGCGACCGGGCCGCCTACGCGTGCGGCCCCGCCGAGTTCCTCGACGACGCCGAGGACCTCTGGCGGCGCGAGGCCGGCGAGGACCTGCGCATCGAGCGCTTCCGTGCGGACTTCGCGGCGGGCGTGGCCGGCGCGGGCGGCCGCGTGGTGTTCGAGCACGCCGACGCCGAGGCCGACGCCCCCGGTGACGTGCCGCTGCTGATCGTGGCCGAGGAGGCCGGCGTCGCCGCCCCGTCCGGCTGCCGCATGGGCATCTGCCACGCCTGCCTGACCCCCTGCGCTCCGGCCAGGTCACCGACCTGCGCTCCGGCGAAGTCCACGGCGAGCCCGGCGAGCTGATCCAGACCTGCGTGAGCGCCGCCGCCGGACCCGTGAGCCTCGACCTCTGACCTCCCGCGCCCCGCGTTCCGGCCGACCGGACCGCGCCCCCGACCTTCCTCCCGCCTCCCGATCCCGAAGGAGCACCTCATGACACAGACCCTCCCGACCACCGATCGCCCCGGCGCCACCGCCCCGGACGACCTGCGCCTGGCCATCCCGGGCACCACGGTGCGCGGCCGCACCGCGCGCGTCCTGCCCGCGGACTCCCCCGCCGACGCCGCCACCGCCGACGTCGCCCCCAGACCCCCGACGCCGCCACCCGCCCGGCCGCGAACGCGAAGCCGGGCCTGCTGGGCGAGGTCGGCAGCCCGGCCGTGCGCCCCCCGGGCGCCGCGCACCTGACGGACGAGCAGGTGGCCGAGCTCGGCCGCGAGCTCGACGCCATCCGCGACGACGTCCTCTCCCGCCGCGGCGCCTCCGACGCCGCCTACATCCGCCGCGTCATCCGCCTGCAGCGCTGGCTCGAGATCGGCGGCCGCGCCGCCCTGCTGAACGCCAAGCACCCGGCCGCGTTCGTGGCCGGCACCGCGATGCTCACGGTCGCGAAGATCGTGGAGAACATGGAGATCGGGCACAACGTGCTCCACGGCCAGTGGGACTGGATGCGCGACCCGGACATCCACTCCACCACGTGGGAGTGGGACTTCGTGACGCCGTCGCGGGCGTGGCAGAACACCCACAACGACCTGCACCACCGCTGGACCAACGTGGTGGGCAAGGACCGCGACGTGGGCTACAACGTGCTGCGCATGGACGAGTCCGAGCCGTGGCGGCCCCGGCACCTGCTCAACCCCGTGATCAACGCGGGGCTGGCGCCGATCTTCGAGTGGGGCATCGCGCTCTACGACCTCGAGCTGGACCGGGTGCGCACCGGCGAGAAGTCCCGCGAGGAGCTGATGACGGATCTGCGCTCCGTGGGCGTCAAGGCCGCACGGCAGTTCGCGAAGGACTACGTGGCCACGCCGGCGGTCGCCGAGGTGCTGACGGGCTCGGGCAAGGCTGCGCTCGTGGGCACGCTGCTGGCCAACGGCCTGCGCAACATCTGGGCGCACTCGGTCATCTTCTGCGGGCACTTCCCGGAGGGTGCGGAGACGTTCTCCGAGGAGATGGTGGACGGCGAGACCCGCGGCGACTGGTACGTGCGGCAGATGATCGGCTCCGCGAACATCTCCGGTTCGAAGCTGATGCACTTCATGACCGGCAACCTCTCCCACCAGGTGGAGCACCACCTGTTCCCGGACCTGCCGTCCAGCCGGTACGCCGAGGTGGCGCCCAAGGTCCGCGAGATCTGCGCCCGCTACGGCCTGCCGTACACGACCGGCCCGCTGCTGCGGCAGGTGGGCTCCGCGTGGAAGAAGGTGTTCCGGCTGGCGCTGCCGTGAGGCGGGAGGGGCGGGCGCCCCTCCCACCGCCGTCGTCGGCTCAGCCCTTCACGCCGCCGGCCGTGAGGCCGGAGACGATGTACCGCTGCAGGAACAGGAACAGCGCCATCACGGGCAGGGCCGCCAGCACGGCGCCGGCCGCGAACACGCCCCAGTTCTCGGAGCGGGTCTCCGAGACGTAGCCGTAGAGGCCCACCGCGAGCGTCTGCGCGGACGGGTCCGTGAGCACTACGGAGGCGATCACGAACTCCGAGACCGTGGTGATGAAGGACAGCAGGGCCACCACCGCGAGGATGGGGGTCACCAGGCGCAGGATGATCGAGAAGAAGATCCGCGCGTGCGAGGCGCCGTCGAGCTTGGCAGCCTCGTCCAGCGACGGCGGGATGGTGTTGAAGAACCCGTACATCAGGTACGTGTTCACCCCGAGCGCGCCGCCCAGATACACGAGGATGAGGCCGAGCTGCGAGCCGATGCCCAGGACGGGCACCAGGTTGCCGATGTAGGTCAGCAGCAGGAAGATCGCCACCACCGCGAGCAGCTGCGGGAACATCTGCACCAGCAGCAGCGTCAGCAGCCCCACGCGGCGGCCCGTGAACCGCATCCGGGAGAACGCGTAGGCGGCCAGGGCACCGAGGAACACCGTCATCACGGACGTGATGACGCCGATGACCATCGTGTTGAGGAACCAGCGGCCGAAGGGCCGGTTCGGGTTGCTGAACAGGTCCACGTAGTTCTGGCCGCTGAACGAGGAGAACAGCCGGTTCGAGCTCGCCATCGTGCCAGTCGGGTCGAGCGACGCGGACAGCACGTACAGCAGCGGGAACAGTGCGAACGCGCTGGCCAGCACGCCCACCGCGTGGCGCCAGCCCAGCTCCCGCATCCAGCGGCCGAACGAGCGGCGGCGTCGTGGCGGGGCCGGGTCCTCCTCCCAGCGCAGCGGGTCCGTCTCCTGCTGCGCCAGGGCGGCGGCGAGGGGCGAGGTCGGGGCGTCCGGCCGGGGCCGTCCGGAATCCTGGGGGATGCTCACTTGTCGATCTCCTCGAGCGCCTTGGTCTGCCGGAAGCTGATCGCCGAGATGGTCGCCACGATCAGGAAGATCACGATGGACAGGGCGGAGGCCAGGCCGTAGTCGCGCCCCACCCCGCTGAACGCCGTCTTGTAGACGACCGTGATCAGCAGGTCCGTGGCGCCGATGTTCGAGCCCGCGTCCGGGAATCGCGGTCCGCCGCCGGTCAGCATGTAGATGATGTTGAAGTTGTTGAAGTTGAACGCGAACGAGGAGATCAGCAGCGGTGCCACCGAGACCAGCAGCAGGGGCAGCTTGATGGAGCGGAAGATGCGCCACGGGCCGGCGCCGTCCATGCGGGCCGCCTCGTCCACGTCCTCGGGCAGGGACTGCAGGGCGCCCGTGGTCACCAGGAACATGTAGGGGAAGCCCAGCCACAGGTTCACCACGAGCACCGAGAGCCGGGCCAGCCACGGGTCGGTGAGCCACGGGATGTCCGCGCCGCCGAAGAACACGGTGTTGACGAAGCCGAACTCCGGGTTGAGCAGGCCGGCCCACACGAGGCCGGACAGGAACGCCGGGAACGCGTACGGCAGGATCATCATCACCCGGTAGACCTTCTTGCCGCGCATGTCCGAACGGTTGAAGGCGATCGCCAGCAGCAGCCCGACGGCGAACGTCGTGGCCACGCTCAGGAACGCGAAGGCGAAGGTCCACACGGTGACCCGCAGGAGCGGGTCGCGCAGCTCGGGGTCGGTGAACGCGCGCGTGAAGTTGTCCAGGCCGACGAACACCCGCCAGCCGGTCTGCAGCGTGCTGCCGTCGTCCGCCTGGAACTGGCCCTCGCCGTTGTCCCGGTACTCCACGCCGCTCTCGAGGTCCGTGAAGGTGTCCCGGGCCTCGTCGTACTCCAGACGCGGCGCGTACACGTACCCGCGGGAGCCGTCGCGCGTCTCCAGGGTGCCGTCCGCGGCGTCGTCGCTCAGCGGGACCTTCAGGCGGGCGACCTGGTCCTGACGCTGCAGCAGGTCGCCGAACCGCAGGGTGGTGTATCCCTCCACCCCCACCGGCTGTCCGTCCTGCATCTGGGCCTCGACCGGCTCCAGCTCCTGGTCCGCGCCGCCGAGGACGGGCTCCCCGTCCCGCAGGGTCAGCAGGTAGAGGTCGCCGCCCTCCTCCAGCACCGTGATGTCGTACACCGGGGAGTCCGGCACGCGGATGGAGGAGGAGCGCTGGATGATCTCGATCGCCGCGGCCTTGTCCGAGTTGTGCCCGGCACCGTAGTTCGTGAAGGCGACGTAGGAGGAGTAGACCACCACGAACACCTGGAACAGCATCAGGAAGATCAGGCCGGGGGCGAGGTACTTGGCCGGCAGGCCGCCGCGGCGCAGGTAGATCCAGTTGATGCCGATCGTGACGGCCAGGGTCAGCGTGAACACCACCCAGTCCCCCGCGGCCGCGAGCTGGAACAGCAGGAACGCCGCGAAGGCGTCCACGAGGCCCAGCAGGACGATCTTGGCCAGCGTGCCACCGAGGCCGTCGGTACCCCGGGCGTCCGCACGACGACGGCGGCCCGGGCCGGTGCGGCGCGCGGCGTCGTCGAGGGCGGCGGTGGCGGCGTCGGACCGGTCCGACGCGGTGGAAGACGGGCTCATAGTTCCTCATCCGGCCCGAGGGCCTGCCGTGGAAGGGGGGTGCGCCCCGAGGGCGCGGGGCCACGGTCCGCCTCCGGCGTCCCCGCGGGGACGCCGGAGGCGGACCGCGCCGGATCACTGGCCGATGCGGCCCTCGATGTCGGAGATCATCTTCTGCCAGGTCTGGACCGGGTCGCCCTCGCCCTTGATGATGCTCATCTCGGCGCCGCCCCAGAACTCGAACACCGCGCCCATCTCGGGGGCCGCCGGCATGGGGACGCCGTTCTCGCCGATCTCGCCGAACGCCTTCACGGTCTCGTCCGAGGCCGCCTTGTCGAAGGAGGCGGTCAGCGCCGGGGGACGCTTGCCCTCGGCGTAGAGCGCGTCCTGGGCCGCCTCGGTGGAGAGGTAGTTGACCACGAACTCGTTCGCGGCCAGCTGGTTCTCGGACTCCGAGGAGACGAAGAAGGCATTGACGCCCACGAACGGCTGCGCCGGCTGGTCGCCCATGGACGGGATGGCCTCGACCTCGAAGTCGACGCCGGCCGCCTCGGCCTCCTCGACGTTCCACGGGCCGGTGACGAAGTAGGCCGCGTTGCCGGAGTTGAACTGCTCCTTGGCGATGTCCGCGGTCATGTTCGGGTTCAGCACCCCGGACTCGCCGTACTCGGCCAGCTTCTCGGCGAAGGCCTCACCCTCCGCCCCGCCCATGGCCAGCGAGCCGGTGTCGTACGAGCCGTCCTCGGCCTGCTTGAACACGGGGGCGCCCATGGAGGTCTGGAACGGGTACAGGTGGTACGGGTCGCCGTTGACGGGGTCGAGGCCCACCACGAACGGGTACTCGGCCTCGCCGGCGTCGACGGCCTTCCGGCCCTCCGCGATCATCTCGTCGAAGGAGGCCGGGGTGGACTCGGCCAGCTCGGTGTTGCGCAGGACGGCGATGTTCTCCACGGAGTACGGCACGCCCCAGGTCTGGCCCTCATAGGTGACGGCCTGCACGGAGGACTCCACGAAGTCGCCAGCTCTCTCGCCCAGCTCAAGGGGCTCGATGGTGCCGTTCTGCACGAGCGAGCCGATCCAGTCGTGGGCGCCGACGATCACGTCCGGGCCCTCGCCCGTGGGGTTCTGGGTGATGAAGTCGTCCTTCATCGTGGAGTTGTCCTTGACCACGAGCTCCACCGTGATCCCGGTGTCCTCCTTGAAGTCCTCCGCCACGGCCTGCAGCGGCTCCTGGCGGTTCTGGTCCACCCACATGGTGATGGTGGTGGCGCCGGCCTCGGAGAGGTCCTGGCTCGGGGACGCGGCGGCCGTGCCCTGCTCGGTGGCGCCGGCCGGGGAGGAGGACGCCGGGGCGGAGGAGCCGCCGCCGCACGCGGTGAGCGCGAGGGCGGAGAACGCCGCGGTGAGGGTCAGGCTGAGCGGGCGGCGGAGGAGGCCGGTCGTCGTCGACTGCATGGTGTGCCTTTCACGAGGGGTGGCGGCCCGCGGCATGCGCCGGCCGTTGCGTCGCCGACGTGGGCTCCGCGGTGAGACGGCGCCTGCCCCCGGCGGCTGAAGGAGTCAGTCCCCAGGAGTGTAAACGCTTCCACTGTGATGTGCCACACAGACGTGCACTCCCGCATGAACACGGCCATGCGGGAGTGAGGGCGGCGGTCAAGACCGGCTGAAACGGGAATGGAAGCGCTTCCACCACCGCGCCTGCCGTGCCGTACTCTGGTGCCACGCATCGACCCCCGGCCCGCCGCCGTCGTGCACCCGCCCCGCCGCAGAACCCCACGAACCGGGAGGAGGACCGCCGATGGTCGGCATCAAGGACGTCGCCCGCATGGCCGGGGTCTCCACCGCCACCGCCTCCCGTGCCCTCACCGGCTCCGGCCCCGTGGCGGTCGCCACGCGCACCCGAGTCCAGGAGGCCGTCGCCACGCTCGGCTACGTGGCGGACTCCGCCGCTTCTTCGCTCGCCTCGGGCCGCACCCGCAACATCGGGCTGGTGACCCCCTCCGTCCACCGGTGGTTCTTCGCCGCCGTGCTCGAGGGCGCCGCGGACGAGCTCGTGCGACACGGGTACGACCTCACGCTCTACGACGTCGGCCAGGACCCGGAGCGTCGGTCCACGGTCATCTCAGACCTGCTGCCTCGACGGCGGCTGGACGCCCTGATCACCCTCTCGTTCCGGCTGAGCATGTTCGAGCTCGCCGGACTCGAACGCCTCGACCTGCCCGTGATCGCCGTCGGCGGCCGCCTGCCGGCGGGTGAGACCCTGCCGGACTGGTTCACCGCCGTCCAGGTGGACCACGCCCGCGCCGCACGGATGGCCACCGAGCACCTGCTGGAGCTCGGACACCGGGACATCGCCTACGTGGGCCGCGTGGACGAGGACATCGAGTTCCAGGTCAGCACCGAGCGCACCCGCGGGTTCCTGCACGCCCTCGCCGCCACCGGGGTGCGCACGCCGGCCGACTGGATGGTGCCCGCGGACTTCACCATCGGCGGCACCTACCACCAGGCGCGCGCCCTCCTCGCCGACCCGCGGCGCCGGCCGACGGCGGTCATGTGCATCTCGGACGAGATGGCCATGGGCACCTGGATGGCAGCCCACTCCCTGGGGCTGCGTGTGCCCGAGGACGTGTCCGTGATGGGCCTGGACGGCCACCCCGAGGCCGCCCGCCTGGGCATCAGCACCGTGGACCAGAACCCGCTCGAGCAGGGCCGCCGCGCCGTCCGCCTGGCGCTCGGCGCCCTCGACGGCGCCGCCCACCCCCACCGGATCATGCACCACCTGGCCCTGCGGCCGAGAGCGAGCACCGCGCCGCCGTAGACCGTCAGCTCCGACCCTCACCCACCCCTCTCCTTCACCTTGGATCGTCGGGCACGTACCTGCCCGTGAAAGGAACCCCACCATGGCCTCCGTGACCTTCCGCTCCGCCAGCCGCCAGTACCCCGGCTCCCCCCGCCCCGCCGTCGACTCCCTCGACCTGGAGATCGCCGACGGCGAGTTCCTCGTGCTCGTGGGCCCCTCCGGCTGCGGCAAGTCCACCTCCCTGCGCATGCTCGCCGGTCTCGAGGAGCTCTCCCACGGCAGCATCCTGATCGGCGACCGGGACGTCACCGACGTGGACCCCAAGGACCGGGACATCGCGATGGTGTTCCAGAACTACGCCCTGTACCCGCACATGACCGTGGCGGACAACATGGGCTTCGCCCTGAAGATCGCCGGCGTCCCCGCGGACGAGCGGCGCCGCCGCGTCGAGGACGCCGCGAAGCTGCTGGACCTGACCGAGTACCTGGACCGCAAGCCGAAGGCCCTCTCCGGGGGCCAGCGTCAGCGCGTGGCCATGGGCCGGGCGATCGTGCGCGACCCGCAGGTGTTCCTCATGGACGAGCCGCTCTCCAACCTGGACGCGAAGCTGCGCGTGCAGACCCGCGCCCAGATCGCCAACCTGACCCGCCGTCTGGGCACCACCACCGTGTACGTGACCCATGACCAGACCGAGGCCATGACCATGGGCGACCGGGTGGCGGTCCTCAAGGAGGGCCGCCTCCAGCAGGTGGACACGCCGCGCAACCTCTACGAGCGCCCGATGAACGTGTTCGTCGCCGGGTTCATCGGCTCCCCCGCCATGAACATCTTCCGCATGCCCGCCACGCACGAGGGCGTGCACTGGGGCGAGACGGTCATCCCCGTGCCGCGGGAGGATCTGGCCGACGCCGGCACGGCGGTGGACCTCGGCGTGCGCCCCGAGAACCTGGTGGTCAGCGACGACGCCGCCGGCCTGCCCGTGGAGGTGGACACCGTGGAGGAGCTCGGCGCGGACGCGTACGTGTACGGTCACGCGACGATCGGCGGCGAGGAGCGGCTCATCACCCTGCGGACGGTGGGCTACACGGCGCCGGAGAAGGGGTCCGTGGTGCACGTGGTCCCGGACCCGGAGCGCGTGCACCTGTTCCACGCCGAGACCGGCGAGCGACTCAACCGCTGACGGCGGCGCGGGGCGCGCGACGGCGGCGGGCGGCGCCTGCCCTCAGCCCTGGCGCTCGGCCAGCTCCGCGAGCCGGTCGATCGACGCGCGGAGCTGCCCTTCGCCGGTCCGCAGCGCCTTCTGGACGCGCTTCGGGTCGGTGAGGGCGGTCCAGTCATAGGTGTGGGTGACGCGGCAGCCGCCCTCGTCGTCGCCCTCGACCTCCCACCGCCACAGCTGGCCGAACGGCTCCCCGCCGACCTCGGAGGGCTTCCAGGCGATGCGGCGGCCCTCCTCGAACTCGACCACGTGGTTCGCGCGGTCCACGCCCTTCTGCAGGGTCATGACGAACACGTCCCCGACGGCGGTCACCCGCTGCCCGGGGGCGGCCTCGGCCAGGTTGTCGTTGCCGTCCCACTCGGGCTGGCGGGAGGGGTCCGCGATCAGCTCGAAGACGACGCCAGCCGGCGCGTCGACGTGACGGGTCGCGGACACGACGCGGTCCTCAGGGGCGGGCAGGGCGGTCTCGTCGATGTGCTCCATGGGGAGAGCGTAGACCCCGGTGCGCGCCCACCGAGAGCGCCGGCGGGGCTCGCGCCGGGGGCGGCCCGACCTCAGATCAGGCCCAGCGCGGTGAGCTTGGCCGCGGTCTCCTCGTTGGTCGGCTCCACCTGGTGGTCGCCGTCGGGGAACACGACCACGGGGATGTTCTTCCGGCCGGAGATCCGCTCGGCGGCATCGGCCTGGGCCGGGTCGGCGACGAGGTCCACATAGTCGTAGGCGACGCCGAGCTCATCGAGCTGGCGCTTGGTGCGCAGGCAGTCTCGGCACCAGTCGGCGCCGTAGACGGTGACGTCGTTCTGACTCATCCGTCCAGCGTACTGAGGGGTGGGATGCTGGGGGCATGCCCGCCCAGCCCTCCCCCTCCGGCCGCACCGTCCACCTGTCCACGTCGGGCGTGGACGCCCGCATCGCCCCCGACGAGTTCGGCGGGTTCGTCCTGGAGATCGGCGGGGCCGTCCAGTCCCACGTGGACCTGGCCGACCCCTTGCGCATCCGCTACGAGTACCTGCGCCGCATGGCCCACGTGCTCGACGGCGTCGCTCCGGCGGGCGCGCCGGTGCGGGTCCTGCACCTCGGCGCGGGCGCGCTGACCCTGCCGCGCTACCTCCAGGCGACCCGACCCGGCTCGGAGCAGACGGTGGTCGACCTGGACCGGGAGCTCGTGTCCTTCGTGCTCGCCGAGCTGCCCCTGCCGGCGGGCACGGACCTCGTCTCCGTGGTCGCGGACGCGCGCCTGGCCGCCGTCGACCTCGCGATGGACGGGGAGCGGTTCGACGCCGTCGTGCTGGACATCGGCACCGGCGAGGAGGGCGCCGAGCACCTGCGCGGCGCCGCATTCTACGAGGAGCTGCTCGAGCTGCTGACGGCGGGCGGGGTGCTGCTGGTGAACATCGGCGACGACGCCGGCCTGCGTTTCCTGGGCGCCGAGCTGGGCGCCCTCGAGGAGGCGGCCGCCGAGGCCGGGGTGCCCGGCCCGTGGACGCTCGCGGACCAGAGGATGCTGGAGCGCCTGGACTGGGGCAACGTCGTGCTGGCCGCGGGGGCGCCGCTGGGAGAGGCCGGCTGCCCGGAACGCCTCGCCGCGGCGGGGCCGCATCCGGCGGCCGTGCTGGACCCGGCGGAGTCGGCCGCGCTGGCCTCCCGCATCCGTCGCGCCTGAGGGCGGGAGCGGTGCTCAGGGCCGGGGGTCCTCCGCACCGGGGCCCGTCTGCGGCCGGGGCCACGGGTGGCCCCGGCGCTCCTCCGCCCCCTCGTTGAAACGCCGCAGGAGCCTGCTGAACTCGACGACGTCCTCGGCGGGCCAGGAGGCGACGATCTGCGCCACGTTGTCCGCCCGGGAGCTCAGCTCCGCGGCAAGGCGGGCGCGTCCCTCCTCCGTGGGACGGTGCAGCCGGGCGGAGCCGCCGTCGGGGTCCGCCACCCGCTCGACGAGGCCGGCCTTCATGGCGGCGGCCACCTGCCGGTGGACGGTGGAGACGTCGAGGTCGAAGGCCTCGGCCAGCTCGGCGACGCTCATGGCCCCGCCCGCCTCCAGGCGGGCGAGCAGCACGGTGGCGCTGCGCTCCAGCGCGCTCGACCGGCCATAGGGGGCCACCCCCTGCGTGGCCACCCGCAGCAGGAGCATGTGCTCGTACATGATCCCGCGGACCGGGTCGACCCACGCCCCCTCAGATGATTGCATCATGCAAACGATGCTACCTTTTGCATCATGCAAATCGCCGAGCAGGAACGCATCGCCTCCCCCACCTTCGTCCTCGCCTGGGTGGTCTCCTTCCTCCAGTTCCTCGCGTTCTACGCCCTCGTCACCACCATGGCCGTGTACGCGGTCCGGCAGTTCGCCGCCTCGGACGCCGGGGCGGGGCTGGCCTCGAGCGCCTTCGTCATCGGCGCCACCCTCAGCCGCGTGGTCACCGGCCACGTGGTGGACCGCTTCGGCAAGCGCCGCGTCCTGGTGGCGGCCCTGGTCGCCGTCGCGCTGTCCTGCACGCTCTACCTCGTCGCCTCCTCACTGCCGGCCCTGGTGGCGGTGCGCATGCTCCACGGCGCCAGCTACGCCTTCGCCAGCACCGCCGTCATGGCCCTGGCCCAGGCGGCCATCCCCGACGGGCGACGCGCGGAGGCCACCGGCCACCTCGCGCTGGGCACCACCCTGGCCACCGCGATCGGCCCCGCCCTGGGACTCTTCCTCGCCGGCTCCATCGGCTACGCGTGGCTGTTCCGGGCGACTCTGGGGATCACGGTGGTCAGCCTCGTGCTGGGCCTGCTGCTGCGCGAGGCGCCCGCCGCGGCGGACGTCGACGGCGAGCGCGCCGCCGGCGAGGTCCCCCTGGAGCACCCCGCCCCCGCGGTGGGCTTCCGCCTGCGCTCCGTGCTGCACCCGGCGGTGCTGCCGATCAGCGGCTTCATGCTGCTGGTGGGCCTGAGCTACGCCGGGATCCTCACCTACCTGAACGCCTACTCGGTGGAGCGCGGGCTCACGGCCGGCGCCGGCCTCTTCTTCCTGGCCTACGCCGCGGCGATGCTCGTCATGCGCCTCACCCTGGGCACCCTGCAGGACCGCCGGGGGGACGACGCCGTCGTCTACCCCGCCCTCCTCTGCTTCACAGCCGCGCTCCTGGTGCTGGCCTTCGCCACGCGCGACTGGCAGGTGGTGCTGGCCGGGGCGCTGAGCGGCCTCGGCTACGGCACGCTCATGCCCGCGGCCCAGGCGATCGCCGTGAACGCGGTGCCCTCCCACCAGCTCGGCGCCGGCATCTCCACCCTCATGCTGTTCGCGGACGTGGGGCTGGGCCTGGGCCCCGTGCTCCTGGGCGGGCTCGTGGCCTCGGCCGGATACGGCACCATGTACGCGGCCCTGGCTGGCGTACTCGTGATCGCCGCCGGGTACTACTTCGTGATGCACGGACGGCGGGGAGCCGTGGCCCGCGCCTGAGGGCCGGGCGGCGGCGGCCCGTCGCCAGGCGGCGCTACCGCCGCCGTGCAGGCCAGGATGCGAGCGTGACGGCGGCGAGGGCGCCCAAGGTCCCCAGCACCGTCGTCATGGTGACCACGGATCCGTCAGTGGGGGCCACCAGGTCCACCACGAGAGAGCCCAGGAGGTTGCCCGAGACCAGGCCGAGAGTGGCGGCGAAGACACCCAGGCGCGGGACGACCATGGCGCCCACCCCGATGAACACGCACCCCAGCGGGCCGCCGAGGTAGAGCCGCCAGTCGTGCGGCAGCGCGGGCATGCCGTGGCCGGAGGCCAGGGTGATCCCGCCCCACACGATCCCGAGGAAGAGGACACCGGCGGTGAAGTTGACCAGGGTCGCCGGGATGGCGGTGCCGTAGGCCGTGGTCTGACGGGCGTTGAACACCTGCTGTCCGGCGGTGGCCAGGCCGGCCAGCAGGGGCAGCAGGGCCAGCAGCGCCCAGCCGGGCCCGCCGCCGGCCTCGCCGAGCGAGGGCCGCACCACGAGGGCGACCGCGGCCAGGGCGAGCGCCGCCCCCGTGAGGCGCCGCGGCGTCAGGCGCTGCACCCCGGCGGGGCTGAGCCCGAACCGGTCCACGACCATCCCGCCGACCACCTGCCCGGTGACCACGGCGACCGTGAACACGGCCACGCCGAGGGGGCCGATCGTCGCGGACTGGGTGAGCACCAGGAGCCCGCCGATCACGCCCGCCACCGCGTACCACGGGCGCACGGACCCCGCGGCGAGGGCCGGACGGATGCGGGCCAGGCCCCGGCGGCCCCGCGGCGTCAGCACGCTCACGAGCACCATGACGGCCAGGCCCGCCGCGAAGGAGCACAGCGCGGCGAGGACGGGGTCGCCCGTCAGGTGGGCGAGGCGGGAGTTGATGCGGCCCTGCAGCGGCATCACGGAGCCTGCGGCCACCGCGAGCGCGAACAGCAGGGCGGTCGCCCGCGGGGAAGGGACGTCCGGGCGGGCGGCGACGTCGGCCGGGCGGGGGCGGGCGGGTCCGCGCTCGGCCGACGGGGCAGAGGATTCGGGTGGCATCCCCCCGTTGTACACCTCTAGGCGGTCAGGCGCGCCTCGAGCCCGGCGCGCACCGCGGGCCACTCCTCGCGCACCACGCTGAAGTAGTCGACGTCGGCGATCGTGCCGTCCGCCGCCGGGCGGAAGCGGCGCAGAGTGCCCTCGAACGCCGCCCCCAGGCGGGCGATGGCGGCGTGCGAACGGGCGTTGCGGTGGTCGCAGCGCAGGGCCACCCGCTCCAGCGTCCATTCCTCGAACGCGTGCCCGAACAGCAGCAGCTTGCAGCCGGGGTTCACGGAGGTGCCCCACACCCGACGGGCGTAGACCGTGTGCCCCACCTCCACCCGCAGCCCCGGCACCAGGTCATAGAGGCTCGTGCGCCCCACCAGCTCCCCGCCCTGCTCGACGGCGAACGCGAAGGTGCCCTCCCGCTCGATCAGCTCGGCGAGGTGTGCGGACATGGCCGCGCCGTCCACCGGCAGGGGCGCACTGTTCCCCGCCCACATGGCCGCGTCGACGAGCTCGCGCAGGGCGGGGCCGTCATCGGGGGTGAGGGGGCGCAGGGTGAGGTCCCCGCGGGTGAGGACGATCTCGTGCTTCATGCACCCATCCTGTCAGCGGACTGGGGGCGATCTCCCGGCACGACGAGACCGAGCGCCACGGATGAGGGCGTCGCCTCCGGCGCCCGGCCGGCTCAGAGCGTGGCGGAACGGCGGGCGGAGGCCCTCATGGCCGCGACCCGCTGCGCCACAGGGGCCTCCAGAGCGCCCGGCTGCAGGGCCGGGGCGAGATCGGCGGCCACCTCTCGGGCGACCCCCTCGAGGGCGGAGGCGTCCTGGGCGACCCAGGCGCGCAGCGTCAGGTGCTCCCGCATCCACGCCGTGAGCGTCTCCTCGGACTCCGGGGTGAGGGCGAAGCCCACCCCCGCCGCACCCGGGCTGGTGCGCTCCACATCCAGGCCGAGCTCGCCCGCCAGCAGGGCGGCGAACGCCTGGCGCAGCGGTGAGACGCCGGTACGACCGGACTGGAAGGCGGCGCGCACCTCGCGGCACTGCAGGCTCTCGTCGGCCACGTCGACGGCGAGGACGTCACCGGCGGCGGGGGTGAGGCCCAGGGCGGCACGGGCTGACTCCTCGGCCACCACGGCCACGATGCCGGGCACTGCGGGGGCGGCGGTGAGGAACTCGGCGTACCGCATGCCCGGAGTGGCGGCGAGCACAGCGGCGGCCTCGGCGGTCAGGGACGGGGTGTCGACGGCGGTGATGGTCATGGATCCAGGGTGAATCGCGATTCACTGAGACGGGGAGCGGCGTCCATATTCTGAGATTTACAGCCACATGGTGAGACTCACGCCTCCCCCGACGTGCAGTACGCTGGCCCCATGCAGATGCACGCGCAGCAGTGGTGGACCGCCTGAGGGCGGCCCCGGTCATGCGCATCTGACACGACGAGCCGCTCGCCTGCCGGGCGACTCGGTCATGAGCGGCTCCGGCGCGCCCCATCCCAGGAGGACCCCCGATGACCCACCGCAACCCCGAGGACAACGCCCTGAGAGGCGCCGCCGAGCCCCGCACCCTCGCCGAGGCCTGCGACCTCGTCACCACCCCGGACCTGGACGTCTCCGCGGACGGCATGTTCGGCCAGTACGGCGGCGCCCACCTGCCCCCGCAGCTGGCCGGCCCCATGGCCGAGGTTGCCCGCGCGTACGCCGAGGCGCGCACCGACCCCGAGTTCTACGCTGAATACCGACGCCTGCTGCGCGACGCCGTCGGGCGTCCCTCCCCCCTGACCCCGCTGGACCGCCTCTCCGACGAGCTCGGCGGCGCACGGATCGTGCTCAAGCGCGAGGACCTGAACCACACCGGCGCCCACAAGATCAACCACACGATCGGCGAGGCGCTGCTCGCCAAGCGCATGGGCAAGCGCAGCCTGATCGCGGAGACCGGCGCCGGCCAGCACGGCGTGGCCCTGGCGACGGCGGCCGCGATGGTCGGCCTCGACTGCGAGATCCACATGGGCGCGATCGACGTGGCCAAGCAGCACCCCAACGTGGTGCGCATGCGCCTGCTCGGCACGAAGGTCGTCTCGGTGGAGCGCGAGGGCCGCTCCCTGAAGGAGGCCGTGGACTCGGCGTTCGAGGTGTACGCGGCGGACCCGGAGAAGTACCTCTTCGCGATCGGCTCCGTGGTGGGACCGCACCCGTTCCCCACGATGATCCGCGACTTCCAGTCCGTGGTCGGCCGCGAGGCCCGCGCCCAATTCCAGGAGCGGTTCGGGGCGCTGCCGAGCGCCGTCGTCGCCGCGGTGGGCGGCGGCTCCAACGCGATGGGCGCGTTCACCGCGTTCCTCGACGACGCCGACGTCGCGCTCGTGGGCGTCGAGCCCGGCGGCCGCTCCGCGACCAAGGGCGAGCACGCGATGACCATGACCCAGGGCCGCGACGGCGTCCTCCACGGCATGGCCACCCTCGTCCTCGCCGACGACGACGGCACCCCGGACCCCGTGCACTCGATCGCCTCGGGCCTGGACTACCCGGGCGTCGGCCCGCAGCACGCCCATTTCGCGCGCGTCGGCCGCGTCCAGTACGTGGCCGAGGACGACGCGGCCGTGCTCGACGCGTTCCAGCGGCTCACGAGGCTCGAGGGCGTCATCCCCGCGCTCGAGTCCGCGCACGCCGTGGCGCACGCGATCCGCCTCGCCCCGCAGATGGGACGGGACGAGCGGATCCTCGTCAACCTCTCCGGCCGCGGGGACAAGGACGTGGACTACGTGGCCGAGAAGCTCGGTCTCACGGGCGAGGCGGACGAGGTCGTGCGGTGAGCTGAGGCAGCGGCCCGGTGGCGGCACCGGTCAGCGCGTAGCCTGGCACGCGTGATGACCCTGATGTGGGGCGCCGTCGCCGCGTCCTCCCTGCTCGTGGGCGCCGTCCTGGCGACCCTGCGCCGCTGGCACATGGGCACGATCGGACTCGTGCTCGCCTTCGGCGCCGGCGCCCTGATCGCGTCCGTGTCCTTCGAGCTCGCGGAGGCGGGCGTGCAGGCGGCCGGACCTGCCGCCGTCGGCATCGGGCTGACGCTCGGCGCGGCCGCCTACTTCCTCGGCGACCGTGCGGTGGAGCGCTCCGCCGCGAGGTCCGGGGGCTCGTCCTCGGGTGCGGTGCTGACCGTGGGCGCGCTGCTGGACGGCATCCCGGAACAGCTCGTGCTGGGCATCGGGCTGGCCGCGGGCGAGGGCGTGTCCCTCGCGCTGCTCGTGGCGATCTTCATGTCCAACCTGCCCGAGTCCATCGCCGCCACGGCCGACTCCCTCGACGGCGGCAAGACGCGCCGCCACCTGCTGATCCAGTGGTCGCTCGTGGCGGTGGTCTGCGCCCTGGCGACGTGGGGCGGCGGGCTGATCGCCGACGTCGCCTCCCCTGCCCTGACCGGCGGCATCCAGGGCTTCGCGGCCGGCGCCCTGCTGGTCATGCTGATCGACACGATGATCCCCGAGGCTCGCGAGAAGGGCGGGGAGAAGGCCGGGCTGCTCACCGTGGTCGGCTTCGCGCTCGGCGCGTTCCTGTCCCTGGTGGTGTGACCGCCCAGGGACAGGAACGCCCGGCTCCGGTCACGGGGTGGGCATGCCGCCGGTCACCGGGATGGTCGCGCCCACCACATAGGAGGACTCCGGCGAGGCCAGGAACACGTACGCCGGGGCGAGCTCGGTGGGCTGCCCGGCGCGGCCCAGCGGAGTGGACTGGCCGAACTCCGGCAGGGCCTCCGGCTTCTGGCCGCCGGAGGGCTGCAGCGGGGTCCAGATCGGACCGGGCGCCACGGCGTTCACGCGGATGCCCTTCGGGGCCAGCTGCTGGCCCAGGGCCTTCGTGAAGGTGTTGATGGCGGCCTTCGTGGCGGAGTAGTCCACCAGCTGCTCCGGGGCCATGTAGGCGACCACGGAGGTGGTGTTGATGATCGTGGAGCCCGGCTTCAGGTGCGGCAGGGCGGCCTTGACCAGGCGGAACTGGGCCAGGATGTTGACGTCGAAGGTGGCCTCGAGCTGCTCGTCGTCGATGTCCTCGATCGAGTCCTGCGCCACCTGCTTGCCGGCGTTGTTCACCAGCACGTCCAGCCCGCCGAGCTTCTCGACCGCCTGGGCCACGAGGTCGGCGCAGAACGTCTTGTCGCGGAGGTCGCCGGGGATCCCGGCGGCGGTGCGCCCCTCCGCCTGCAGGACCTCGAGGACGTGCTGGGCGTCCTTCTCCTCCTCGGGCAGGTAGGTGATCACGACGTCGGCGCCCTCGCGCGCGAACGCGATCGCGGTGGCCGCGCCGATGCCGGAGTCGCCGCCGGTGATGAGCGCCTTGCGGCCCTCGAGACGGCCGGTGCCGCGGTAGGACTTCTCACCCAGGTCGGCCTTCGGCGTCATCTCCGCGTCCAGGCCGGTGCCGGGCAACGACTGCTCCGGCGGGCTGATCACGGGGTAGCGCTTCGTGGGGTCCTGCAGGGTGAGCTGGTCGGTGGTGGTGGTGTTCGCGTCGTCGTGCGCCACGGGGTGCTCCTCATGGTCTCGGGGCGGCGCGCGGTCTGCGCGCCGTCCTCCGAGCGTAGGGAGCAGCCCCCCGGCAGAGCCACGGCTGACCGCCGGGCCACCGGACATGCCCCACCCGCTCCCCTGGACGACGAGCCCTGCGATTTGGCCCCTAACCGGCGGGTTTAGGGGCCAAATCGCAGGGCTCGTCGCGGGGTGCCGGGTGTCGCGGGGTGCCGGTGCCGGGGCCGGGCGTCACAGCCCGCCGTGCACGAACTCCCCGCCCACGGCGGTGGCGACGACGTCGATCGCCGCGATCTGATCGCTCGGCACCGCGCGCGGGTCCTCGCTGAGCACCGTGAAGTCCGCGAGCTGGCCCGCGACGAGCCGTCCCTTGCGGCCGCCCCAGCCGGTCGCCTCCGCGGAGCCGACCGTATAGGCGTGCAGGGCTTCGGCCACCGTGAGCCGCTCCGCGTCCGGGCCGTACTGCTCGCCGGTCTCGGTGCGGCGCAGCACGAAGTCCTGGATGACCTCCAGCGGGCGGCCGCCGGCCACGGGCCGGTCCGAGCTGCCGGGCAGCACCAGGCCCGCGCGCAGCAGCCGCCCGGCCGGGTACGAGAGCGCGGCTCGCTCCGGCCCGATCCGCTCCCGCACCGACCCGCCGAACGCGCTGATGAAGTTCGGCTGGGTGGCCATCACGACCTCCAGCTCGGCCATGCGGGCCACCTGATCGTCGCGGACCACCCCGCCGTGCTCCACGCGGTGCGGCATCACGGGCCGCCCGAACCGGCCCCGCGCCTCGGCGATCACGTCGAGCGCGAAGTCGAGGGCGGCGTCGCCGATCGCGTGCAGGGCCAGCGCCCAGCCGGCGGCCGCCGCACCGAGGCACGCTCGGCGCATCTCCCCCGCGTCCTGCTGTAGGTAGCCGCGGCCGTGGCCGTGGCCGCAGTAGTCCTCGGTCATCGCGGCGGTCTGTCCGAGCATCGACCCGTCCGTGAACACCTTCGCCGGCCCGATCTGCAGCCACTCGTCGCCCACGCCCGTGCGCACGCCGGCGTCGAGGGTGAGGTGCGTGCCGTCGTCGGGATGGCCGTCCACCGGGCGCAGCGCGTCCAGGGTGACCATCGTCTGGAAGCGGGTGCGCAGCAGCCCCGCGTCCCGGGCGCGCTGATACGCGCCGAACTCGAGCGGGCTGTGCCCGATCCACCCGCCGGCCACCCCCGCATCCGTCACCGAGGTGATGCCCTCGGCCGCGTACTCCTGCGAGGCCCGCGCCAGGCACGCGCCGATGTGCTCGTGGGACTCCGGCTGCAGCAGCCGGGTCACCAGGCTCATGGCGGTCTCCTCCAACAGACCGGTGGGCCGGCCGGCGGCATCCGTGAGGATCCGTCCGCCCTCGGGCTGCTGCAGCACCTGCTCCCCCACGCCGGCCAGGACCAGCACCGCCCCGGACACCGTGACGGCGTGGCCCGTGTTGTGGCGGATGAGCACGGGGCGCCCTGAGGCGGCGGCGTCGAGGCTGTCCCGGTCCGGCTGCGGGCCGGTGAGGTGGCCGGGGTCGAAGCCGGTGCACGTCACCCAGGCGCCGGGGCCGAGCTCGGCGGCGCGGGCGCGGACCCGGCGGTGGACCTCCTCCGCGGTGCGCGCACCCTCGAGGTCCACGTCCAGCCGGGACTGGCCGAACCAGACGCTGTGCGCGTGGGCGTCGTTGAACCCGGCGAGGACGGTGCGCCCCCGCGCGTCGAGGCGTTCGCGCGCCGTCAAGCCGTCCAGCTCCTCGTCCACCCCGACGACGACGCCCCGCCACACCCCCAGCCGCGAGGCCGACGGGCGGGCGGGGTCGCCGGTGATGAGGCGGGCGTTCTCCACGATCAGGTCGAGCTGCATGGGGCGGGTCTCCTGGGGCGGGGCGGCGGGGACTGATTCGCGAGCGTAGCCGGGCCGGGCTCAGGCGGGCCCGGCCGCCGCGTCCAGCGCCCGGGCCAGGTCGGCGAGCAGCTCCGCCGTCGGCTCGACGCCCACGGACAGACGCACGAAACCGTCCGGGACGTCGTCGCCCCAGCGGGCGCGGCGCTCGGCCGCCGTGTGCGTGCCGCCGAAGCTGGTCTGCGGCACCACGTACTGCGCCGCGGCGATGAACCGCTCGGCCGCCGCCGCGTCCGCGAACCGCAGCCCGACGAGGCCGCCCGCCGCCGTCATCTGACGCGCCACGACCTCCGCGTCCGGGTGGTCCGCCAGCCCCGGGTAGACCACGGCGCGCACCGCCGGGTGGCCCGCGGCCAGCTCCGCGACCGCCTGCGCCGAGGCGCACATCCGGGCGAAGCGGACCTCGAGGGTCTCGAGACCGCGGTGGATGAGCCAGGCCTCGTGGGTGCCCAGGATCCCGCCGGCCAGGGTCCGCCAGCCGCGCACCCGCGCCATCACCTGCGGGTCCCGGCTGGCCACGTGCCCGCCGAGGGCGTCCGTGTGCCCGTTGACGGCCTTCGTGTCCGAGGCCACGACCACGTCCGCCCCCAGCTCCAGCGGGCGCTGCCCCAGGGGGGTCAGCAGCGTGTTGTCCACCACCACGAAGGCCCCCGCGCCGTCCCGGCGGCCGTTCGCGTGGGCGCGGGCGGCGACGTCCGCCAGGTCCGCCACGCGCAGCCCCGGGTTGGAGGGGGTCTCCACGAGCACCAGGTCGTAGCCGCTCAGGTCCGCATGGGCGAGCCCCTGGGTGGCGACCAGGTCCACGTGCACGCCTCGGGGCGTGAGGTGCTCGGCGGCGAGGGCGCGGGTGGGCCCGTAGCCGTCCGCGGGCAGGAGGGCGCGGTCCCCCGGGTGCAGCAGGGGCAGCAGGACGGCGGCGATCGCGGCCATGCCGGAGGGGACCACGGCGACGTCGGCGTCCTCCAGCGCGCCCAGGGCGGCCTCGAGCGCGGACCAGGTGGGCGTGGCCCAGCGCGCGTACTGGAAAGGCACGTCCGCGCCGGGGGCGGTGGGGGCGCCGTCCGGGTCCGCGCCGGGCAGGTGGAACGCGCTCGCGTGGACCAGCGGCGGGGAGATGGACTCCCCCGGGGCCATCCCGTGGGCGCGGTGGTGCAGGACGGTGCCGAAGGCGGGCGGCGGCGGGGCGGCGGACATGGCCCCGAGCGTAGTCCCGACCCCGGACGCGGCAGCGCGCCCCCTCCCTAGACTGGCGGACATGACCTCCGGCCCTCCCTCCCCCGCCCTGCCCGCCGGGCCCGCCGCCCACCTGCGCGGCGAGCACCTGACCGTCTCGCTCGGCGGGCACCGCGTGCTCACGGACGCCACGGTGCGGATCAACGCCGGCTCGCGGCTCGGGATCGTGGGTGAGAACGGGCGCGGCAAGACCACGCTGCTCCACGTGCTCACGGGCCGGATCACGCCCGACGTCGGCCGCGTGACGCGGGCGGGCACGCTCGCGTTCGTCCCGCAGGCGCTGCGGGCGCGGGCCGACGGGCGCTCCCGCACGGTGGGCGACCTGGTCCGCGACGCCCTCACGGGCCCGCACGCCGCACTCGAGGCCCTGGACGCCGCCGCGGCCGCCCTGGCCGAGGCCCCCGACGACGCCGGCGCCGGACACCGGTACTCCACCGCGCTGGAGCGGGCCCACCTCTACGACGCCTGGGACGCCGGCCGGCGCGTGGACATGGACCTCGAGGGGCTGCACGCGTGCACGGACCGCGAGCGCCCCCTCACATCGCTCTCGGTCGGCCAGCGCCACCGGGTGCGCCTGGCCGTCACCCTCGGCTCCCGGCCGGACCTGCTGCTGCTGGACGAGCCGACCAACCACCTGGACGACGTCGCCCTGGACTTCCTCACCCGCCGGCTGGTGGAGCACCCGGGCGGGGTCGCCGTCGTCAGCCACGACCGCGCCCTGCTGCGCGCCGTGTGCACCGACATCGTGGACCTGGATCCCAGCCAGGACGGGCGGCCGCGGCGGTACTCCGGCGGGTACGCCGGCTGGGCGAAGGGGCGCCGCCGCGCCCGGGCCGCCTGGGAGCAGGAGTACGCCGAGCAGAACGCCGAGCGCGAGCGGCTGGAGCTGGCCGTGGAGGACGCGCGGGAGCAGATGCAGGGCTCGTGGCGGCCCCCGAAGGGCACCGGCAAGCACCAGCGCTCGAGCCGGTCGGCGGGGATCGTGCAGATGTTCAACCGGCGCTTCGACGAGCTGGAGGCGCACCGGATCACCGTGCCCGAGCCGCCCCTGCGCCTGGACTGGCCGTTCGCGGACATGCCCGACGGCGACCCGCGGGACGGCGCGGACGCGGCGGCGGGCACGGCGGGCGGGCCGGGCACGGCGGGCGACGACGTCCTGCTCACCGCGGACGCCGTGCGCGTGGCCGGGCGGCTCGAGCAGCCGATGGGCGCGGCCCTCGTGCCGGGCGGCCGCGTGCTGGTGACGGGCCCGAACGGGGCCGGGAAGTCCACGCTGCTGCGCGTGCTCGCCGGGGACCTGGAGCCCACGAGCGGCTTGGTGACCGTGGGCGCCGACGTGCGCGTGCGCCTCGTGGCGCAGGAGACCCCCGCGTGGGACGAGGAGCGCACCGCCGCCGCCGTGTTCGAGGAGCACGTGCGCCGCGTCGGCGCGGACGAGGCCGGCGTCGACGACCTGGGCCGTCCCCTGCCGGCCCCCACGCTGCCCTCGCTCGGGCTGCTCACCGCCGAGGCCGCGGACACCCCGGTCGGACGCCTGTCCCAGGGGCAGCAGGCCCGTCTGCACCTGGCGATGGTGCTCATCGAGCGCCCCCACGTGCTGCTGCTGGACGAGCCGACGAACCACCTCTCCCCCGCGCTCGTGGACGAGATGACCGAGGCCCTGCAGGTCACGGAGCAGGCCGTCGTCGTGGTGACCCACGACCGGCAGATGCTCGCCGACCTCGCCGACTGGCCGCGCGTCGAGCTGCGGACCGACGCCGCGGCGGTGTGAGGCGGGCGGGGCCCCTGGCCACAGGCCCGGCCCGGCGGTCCGCCCTCAGAGGTGCGCCCGGCACAGCCGCCGCAGCGCCACGCGGGCCGGCAGTCGGTAGGCCAGGGCGACGACGGCGGGCCCGTGGACCGTCAGCCCCGCCCGGGTGCCGCGGGGGGTGGCGGTGAGGTCGTGCGTCATGGAGACCGCCGTCCCGGCCACCCGCACCGTCCACCGCCAGGTGCGGGCGTCGTCGTCGACCTCCTCGACCACGAACGGGACGCGCAGCCCCAGGGGCGCGTGGACCACGCCGCGAAGCCCGGCCCGCAGCCGGCGCCGTGGCGCCTCCACGGCGCGGATCTGCGGAGCCCACCGCGGCCACAGGCGCAGGTCGGCGTAGCGGGCCCAGGCCACGTCCACGGCGGCGGGCCCGGTCGTCGTCACGCGGCGGAACTGTCGGGGGCGGCGCGCGCGCCTCGCGCCGGCGGGGGTGCGGGTCCAGGGGGTCCGGATCATGGTGCCGAGCGTAGGGTCCGGACCGCCGGCCGGGACACGCCCGCCGGCCCGAGCGGCTCGGCCAGTGCACCGGGGGCGGCGTCGCGCTCCGGCAGGATGGGCGCATGACCCTCCCCACCCCCCTCCGGCCGCTGGACGACGACGGCGCGGCCTGCCTTCGCCGTCGCCGCGGCCCTGTCCCTGGGCGGCAACCTGCTCTCACTGTGGATCGGCTCGTGGAAGTCCTCGGACCTGCCGGCCGACGCGGGCTACGCGGGCGTGCTCGAGGGCGGCTGGGAGCACATGCTCAACCAGCCCACGTACTTCACGTTCCTCTCGAACTTCCTGGTGGGGCTGACGTCCCTGCTGCTGGCGCTGCGCCTGCACCGGCCGGGCACGCTGTTCCGGGTGCTGCGGGTGACGGGGGTGGTGTGCATCGTGATCACGGGCGTGGTGTTCAACGTGCTGCTGCGGGACGCCGACCCGATGACCGCCGTCGAGCGGTTCAACGACACCCTGCAGCACATCGTCACGCCGATCCTCACCCCGGTGCTGTGGGCGGTCTTCGGGCCGCGGCGGCAGATCACGTGGCGGGTGGTGTGGTTGTCCACGCTCATCCCGCTCGCCTGGCTGGCGTTCACGCTGCTGCGCGGGCCGTGGCTGGACTGGTACCCGTACACGATCCTGGACGTCCCGCGGCTGGGCTACGACGGCGTCGCCGTCTACGTGGTGGCGATCCTCGTGTTCTTCGTGGCGGTCGCCGCCCTGCTGCGGGTGGCCGACGGCCTGCTGGCGCGGGCCGGCGTCGGGGTGGGGGCGGGCGCCGAGGCGGAGGCCCGGGTGGAGGCCCGTCCCTCCCCCTGACCCCGCCTCAGTCCGACGCCGCGCGGCCCACCTGCACCGCCCACGCGCGGACGAGCGCCTCGGCGACCTCCGGCTGGTCCAGGTGCACGTTGTGGCCGGCGGCGTCGAGCGCCGCGTAGGTGGCGCGCGGGTAATGCTCCAGGAGCGCGGCCTGGTCCCGGTAGCCGACGAGGTGGTCCTCCCGGCCGGTGAGGATCAGGGCGGGCCCCTCGAACGGCGGCGCGGCCTCCTCCGGCACGGCGTCCAGGACGTAGCGCGCGGACAGGCGCTTCAGCGCCTCCTCGTCCACGGCGCGGACGCCCGGCAGCGCGTGCTCGCGGAACCGCTCCCACGTGTCCCGCGTCAGCCGCGGGGACATCTCGAGGAACGGGGCGGCGTCGTCGGGGTCGAGGGTAGACATGAAGGCGTCGTCGCGCTCGCGCACCACCAGGTCGGTGCGGGTGCGCCGGTCCTCGTCCGGGTCGACGACGGGCGCGAGCAGCCCCAGCCCCAACACCTGCGCGCCGAACTCGGCCGCCACGTGCCGGGCGAGCAGGCCGCCGAGGGAGTTGCCGAGCACCGCGAACGGCCGCTCGCCGACCTCCGCGCGGATCCAGTCCACGAGCCAGGCGGCGAGCTCGGGGAGGCCGCCGTCGTCCTGGAGGGCCGAGGTCCGGCCGAAGCCCGGCAGGTCCACGTAGATCCGCTCGACCTCCCCGGCCTCGGCGAGGGCGTCGTCGAGCGGCAGCAGCAGCCGGTGGTCCACGCTGTTGCCGTGCACCGCGATCAGCGGGACGCCGGAGCCGCGGCGGACGACGTGGGGGTTCTCGGGGGTGTGCTCGGATGTGTGCTCGGTCATGGGTCCGAGCGTAGGGCTGAGCGCGCGGTGCCGCCCTCTCCCCGCCGCCCTCTCCTCGCCGCCCTCTCCCCGCTGCCCCCTCCCCACCGCTTTGCGGGCCGAATGCGACGCTCCCGTGCCCGATTCAGGGGCTCATCCGTCGGATTCGGCCCACAAAGTGCTCGGCCGGGCCGCCCGGTGCCGGCCGGTCACCAGAGCAGCTGGTCCCCGCGGATCTGCGTCTGGAGTCCGTCGATGCGCCCGAGCACGGAGACCTGCAGCAGGGCCGGCCAGGCGTGCACCACGAGCCCCAGGGCCACCGCGACCACGCCCCAGACCGGATGCCCGACGGCCGCCAGCGCCACGCCCGCCACCGCGTGCAGACCCGCGGAGGCGGCGTGGCTGACGAGGGAGCCCACGGCGGCGGTGCGGATGCGCCGCAGGTCGGCCCGGCCGGTGATGCGGCGGCTGATGGCCGCGTTCCAGCCGACGGCGCCCAGCTGCCGGGAGAGCCAGTCGGTGCGGACCCGGCGGGCGAGATCGCGCCAGCGCGTGTCCCGCCTCCACGGCCGGTCCACGAGCTGCCGCGAGGGCTCCCCGTAGAACGGGCCGAACCCGAAGGTCCCCACCGTGAGCACGCCGACGAACAGCCCCGGCGCCGTCGGCGCCATCAGCACGAAGGCGGACATCAGGGCGGCGACGGTGAGGGCCAGACCGGCGAGCGAGCGGGGAGTCATCACCGCGGACGCTAGCGCACCGGGCCCGCACCCCGGGCGATCCCCTCGAGCCGCCGCACGTGCGCGGCCCACCGCTCGGCGTCCCAGCCGGGCAGGTTGTCCCCGGGGCCGCGCAGGCCGGCCTGCCCGTCGATCCCCTCGCGCAGGATGTCGGCGTGGCCGGCATGGCGGGCCGCGTCGAGGGCCACGTGGGAGAGGATCTGCGCCAGAGTCACCTCGGCCAGGTGCGCGGGCCACCAGGGGACCCGCCCCCGCGCGTCGAGGACGAGGGCCTCGATGGTCGCGTCCGCGTGCGCGAAGCATCGCCGCGCGTAGTCGAGGACGTCCTCGAGGGTCTCGTCCTCGGCGGCGAACAGGTCCGCGCCGTCCTCCTCGCCCACCCCCGGCGCGTCCCAGGGCAGGGGGATGCCGGCGGGGCGGCCGAAGACCTCGCCGAAGTACTCGAGCTCGCACGTGGCCGCGTGCTTGAGCAGGCCCAGCAGGTTGGTGCCGGTGGGGGTGCGGGGCAGGCGGACCTCCCGCTCGGGCAGGCCGTCCAGCTTCGCGAAGAGGGCGTCGCGCTGCCGGCGCAGCCCCTGATGGAGGATCTCCTTGTGGTCCATGGGGTGAGCCTGCCGGGATTCAGGCCGCGCGGACGGCCCTGGCCCGTGGCCCGACGTCGTCGCGGACGTCCGGCGCCCCGGGCCGCCGTCGTCGGTCCTCAGCCCTCCCGGCGCGGGACCACGGTGATGGCCCGGGTGTCCGGGGCGGTGTCGGCGACGTGCTCCATGGCGCGGTCGAGGTCGCCGGTCTGCTGGTACGCCGCGTGGATCTGTTCCCACAGGCGGGCGTTGCGGACGCCGATCGCGTGCGGATCCAGCACGGGTTCCTGGCCGGCGCGGCGCTGGCGGTCGTAGTCCTTGAGCAGCCGGATGGCCACGGGGCTCAGCAGGATGAGCGCCACGATGTTCACCCACGTGTAGAGGCCGACGCCGAAGTCGGCGAACGCCCACACGAGGGCCGAGCTCTGCACGGACCCGAACACCATGGAGCCGGCCAGCATCAGCCGGGCGATCGCGATGACCGCGCGCTGCGCCGTCTTGTTCGGGATGAGGTAGGCGACGTTCGTCTCCGCGTAGAACGCGAAGGAGAGCAGGGTGGTGAAGGAGAAGAGGAAGACGGCGATCGCCACGAAGGACGGGCCGAAGGCGGGCAGTGCCTCGTCGATGGCGATCTGGACCCATGCCGGGCCCTCCTCGACGCCAGGCACGTGCTCGGCGAGGAGGCTCTCCCCGTCCGGGCCCAGCACGTTGAAGCTGTTCGTGGCGAGGATCATCAGGCCGGTCATGGTGCAGACGAACAGGGTGTCCACGTAGGCGGAGAACGCCTGGGCCAGGCCCTGCTTCACGGGGTGGGAGACGTGGGCGGCCGCCGAGGCCTGGGCGCCCGAACCGGTGCCGATCTCGGTGGAGTACACGGCACGGCGCACGCCCCACGCGACGGCGGCGCCGAGGATGCCGCCGTAGACCGAGTCCAGGCCCAGCGCGCTGGAGAAGATCAGCCCGAACATCGCGGGGACCTGCTGCCACATCAGCCCGACGACGAGCAGCCCCACCAGGATGTACGCGCCGGCCATGAACGGGACCACGAGGCCCACCGTGCGGCCCAGGCGGTGCATGCCGCCGAACACGATCACGCAGAACAGCACGGCCATCCCGAGTCCCACCCACAGCGGGTCCCAGCCCCACGCCTCGGTCGTGGCGGCGGTGACGGCGTTGGCCTGGATCTGCGGGCCGGTGAAGACCGTGGCGAATACGGTGGCCGCGGCATACGCGACCGCCAGCCACCGCCAGTTCCGGCCGAGCCCCTCGAGGATGTAGTACGCGGGCCCGCCGCGGTACTCCCCGCGGACCTTGTGCTTGTAGAGCTGTGCGAGCGAGCTCTCCACGAGCGCCACGGGGGCGCCGAGGATCGCCGTCACCCACATCCAGAACAGCGCGCCCGGGCCGCCCAGGTAGATCGCGGCCGCGACGCCCGCGATGTTGCCGACCCCGATGCGCCCGCCCAGGGCCATGGCGAACGACTGGAACGAGCTGATCCCCGCCGACGACGATCCTCCCCTGGCCAGCTGACCCACCATGTCCGTGAGCAGCCGCACCTGGGGAGCCGCCATGCGGATCGTGAAGTACAGGCCCAGGGCGAGGAGCCCGACGACCATGGGCAGGCTCCACATGATCGAGTTGGCGGCGGTGACGAACTGCTCCATGGTCACTTCCCAGGTCGTGGACAGGATCCGTGCACTCCATCACATTCGGGCCACCCCGGGCACCCCTGAGCCTCCCGGGGGTCTGCGCGGGACCGGCAGGGTCGGCCGGCCAGACACGCCGCGCCGTCCCCGCACCCCCGCCTCCCTCGAACCAGGAGAAAGTGGTCGCCTCACGAGGCGTGAGGCGACCACTTCCTCTGATTCGGCGTCGAGGGCAGCCCTCAGACGAGGCCCTTCTCCTTCAGCCACTCCCCCGCGACCTCTCGCGGCTGCTTCTTCTGCTCGCCCGAGTTCTCGGCGTTCATGGCCATGAGGTCCTCGGTGGTGAGGACCTTCTGCACGGACTCCACGGCCTCGCGGATCTGGTCCGTGACCCTGTCCTTGGCCATGAGCGGGACGATGTTCTGCGGGGTCACCATGCCCTCGGGGTCCTCGAGCATCACGAAGCCGTTCTCCTCGATGGCCGGGGTGGTGGAGAAGATGTTCGCCAGGTCCACGTCCCCGTCCTTGAGGGCCTTGACGGTCAGCGGGCCGCCGCCGTCGCTGATGGGGGTGAACTCCATCCTGTCCGCGGGCACGCCATAGACGGACTCCACGCGGGCGAGGCCGGCGCCGTAGTCGCGCTGGCTCATCTCCGGCGGGCCGCCCACGCGGAGGGTGCCGTCGTAGTCCTTCAGGTCCGCGTAGGAGGAGATGCCGTGCTGCTTGGCCCAGTCGCCGGCCGCGCACCAGGCGTCCTTGTTCTCCGCCTTCGCCTCGGCCAGGACCTCGAGGTCGTCCGGGAGGGCCTTCTGCAGGGCGGCGAACACCTCTTCGGACGTCTTCGCCTTCGCCTGCTTGTCATAGAAGGCCAGGAGGTTGCCGGTGTACTCGCCGATCAGGTCGATGGACCCGTCCTTGAGGGCACCGAGGTAGACCTCACGGGAGCCGATCTGCATCTTCCGCTCCACGGTGAGGCCCTTGGCCTCGAGGACCTGGGCGTAGAGCTCGCCGATGATCTCGGACTCCGGGAAGTTCGCCGAGCCCACGCGGACGGTCCCGCCGCCGCCCCCGCCGGAGCCGGAGCCTCCCGAGCCCTGCCCGCCGCCGTCGGAGGAGAGCGGGTCCCCGCCGCAGGCGGCCAGCAGGGGCGCGCCGGCGAGCAGGCCGATCACGGCGCGGCGCCGCACCAGCCGGTTCGGGGCGGCGGACGGGTTCGCTCCCGCCCGGGGATTCAGGGTGTGGTCGGTGGCAGCCATGGCAGCCGTCCTTTCGTGGGTCAGCCGCGGGCCCTCAGCCCAGCGGGGGTCAGGATGCGCTGCACCAGCAGCAGGAGGCCGTCGCACAGCAGGGCGAGCACGGCGATCAGCACGGCGCCGGCGAGCATGGTCACGTAGTCCTGCACGGCGAGCGCGTCGAAGAGGTAGCGGCCGAGCCCGCCGAGGCCGAGGTAGGAGGCCACGGAGGTCGTGGCGATCACCTGCAGGGTGGCGGACCGCAGTCCGCCGACGGCCATGGGCAGGGCGATCGGCAGCTCCACCTGGCCGATGAGCTGGCCGGTGGAGTGGCCGTTGGCGCGGGCAGCGTGGACCACCTCGCGGGGCACGGCCTGCAGTCCGGCGTAGGTGCCGGCCAGCAGGGGCGGGATCGCGAGGATCACCAGCACCATCACGGTGGGGATCAGCGCCTCCCGCAGCCTGATGTCCAGGACGATCGCGAGGAAGGTCAGCAGGCCGAGGGTCGGCAGGGCGCGCAGGGCGGAGGACAGCGCCACCACCACGCGCCGGCCCCGTCCGGTGTGGCCGATCCACACGCCCACCGGGAACGCGATGGCCGCGGCGATCGCCAGGGCGAGCACCGAGTAGCCGAGATGCTCGAGCACGCGGGCGGGCACGCCGTTCGGGCCCGCCCAGTGGGCGGGGTCGGCGAACCAGGAGAAGAGGGAGCTGATCATCGGCGACCCTCCTGCACCGCGAGGTCGGGCACGGTGGCGAGTGCCGTCGTCGTGGTGTCCTGTGAGGAACGACGACGGCCGCTCGCCTTCCGGACCTTCGCGCGCCTCGTCCACGGCATGAGGAGAGCGGCGAGGGCTACCAGGACGAGGTCGAAGACGACGGCGAGGATCACCGTGCCGACGATGCCGACGACGATCTCGGTGACGAAGCTGCGGGCGTACCCCTCGGTGAAGAGGGTGCCGAGGGACTGCACGCCGATCAGCGCACCGACAGAGACGAGGGACAGGGTGGAGGCGCTGACCACGCGGGTGCCGGCCAGGAGGGACTCGCCGGCCAGCGGCAGCTCCACCCGCCAGAACCGCTGCCAGGCGCTGTGGCCCTGGGCGGTGGCGGCGGTGAGGAGTTCGTCGTCCACGGCGTCGAAGGCCTCGGAGGCGCTTCGGGTCAGCAGGGCCACCCCGTAGAGGGTGAGGGCGATGACCACGTTGAGCGGGTCTAGGATCTTGGTGCCCACCAGGCCCGGGAGGATCACGAACACGGCGAGCGAGGGGATGGCGTAGAGCAGGCTGGAGCCGCCCACGATCAGCCTCCGACCCCAGCCGGTGGCGTTGGCCAGGCGGCCCAGGGGCACGGAGATCAGGAGGCTGAGCAGGACCACCGGGGAGGCGAGGGCGATGTGCCGCCAGGTCAGGGACAGGATGAAGTCCAGGTTGGCGCTGATCCAGGTCACGGCTGCACCAGCGTCCCGGCGACGCGGCCGGAGGCGTCCACCACGATGGGGGTGCCGGTGCGGTCCTCCACGTGGAGCTCGCGGCGGGCGCCGCCCACGAAGGAGCGGACGAAGTCGTCGGCGGGGCGCAGCAGGATGTCCTCGCCGGTGCCGTGCTGGGCCACGCGGGCGCCCTCGCGGAGGACCAGGACCTCGTCTCCGAGGAGGACGGCCTCGTCCACATCGTGGGTGACGAACAGGACGGTCTTGGACAGCTCGCGCTGGATGCGCAGCATCTCGGCCTGCAGGTCCGCGCGGACCACCGGGTCCACGGCGGAGAACGGCTCGTCCATGAGCAGGACGTCCGGGTCCGGGGCGAGGGCGCGGGCCACGCCCACACGCTGGCGCTGGCCGCCGGAGAGCTGGGAGGGGTATCGGGAGGCGACGGCCGCGGGCAGGCCGACGAGCTCGAGCAGCTCGTGCGCGTGGTCCCGGTCCTGGCGGGAGATCCGGCCGGTCAGGCGCGGCACGGTGAGCACGTTGTCCAGCACGGTGCGGTGCGGCAGCAGGCCGGCGTTCTGCATGACGTAGCCGATGCCGCGGCGCAGCTTCACGGGGTCCAGGGAGGCGACGTCACGGCCCTCGATGAGCACGCGGCCACCGGTGGGGTCTACCATCCGGTTCACCATCTGCAGGAGCGTGGTCTTGCCGCAGCCGGAGGAGCCCAGCAGCACGGTGGTGGTGTGCGGGGGGACCTCGAGGGAGAAGTCCTCCACGGCACGGGTGCCGTCCGGGAAGGTCTTCTCCACATGCTCGAAGCGGATCATGCGGTGGTGCTCCCTGAGGACTCGACAGGCGTGGACGCAGACGCCGCGCTCTTCGGGTGCGAGGCCTGATCGGCCAGCGTAGACCCCAGGTCAGGCCGGGTCGAGGGGCCGGGGCCGCAGAGGTGCGGAAAAGGTCATGGAGCCGGTGCGGAGGGTCGTCGGCATCGGGGTTTCCCGACGACGGCACTCGCCTCCGCATGTCAGGCCGTCGGGTCGAGGACGGAGATGTCAACAAGAACTCATCCGCACTCACACCTGGACAACGGTTTCGGCGACGGCACTCCCACTTCGACGTATGCACCGAGCGCGAGCCGCCGGGCCACACCGAGCCCACTGCGCTCCCGAGGCCGGGACGGACCGGACGCCGTAGAAGCGCAGCGCCTTCGCGCTCAGTCCGGTGGCGAGGGCGAATTCGCCGACGGTCATCAGGGGGCTCATGGGACGACCTTTCCCTCCGGTGTTCCCAGCGTGGGCGTTCCCCCAAGGGGAGGGTCAACCGTCGCCCAGCCTGCTCGAGACCGGCGGCCTCAGACCTCCAGCAGCACCTTGATCTCGCGGCGCTCGTCCATGGCCCGGTAGGCCTCCGCGGCGTCGTCGAGCGGCATGCGCGCGGTGAACACGCGGCCGGGCTGGATCTCGCCGGACTGGATGCGCTCGATCAGCTCGGGCAGGAAGCGGCGGACGGGGGCGGGCCCGCCCTCGAGGTGGATCTGCCGGCCGAAGAGGTCGGAGCCGTCGAGGGTCTGGTCGTGGGAGACGCCCACGAACCCGACGTACCCGCCGGGGCGCACCGAGGCCAGAGCTTGGTCCATGGAGCCCTGCGTGCCGACGGCCTCGCACACCCCGTGCGCGCCGTAGCCGCCGGTGAGCTCGCGCACCTGGGCGGCGCCCTCCTCGCCGCGCTCGGCGATCACGACGTCGGCACCGAACTCACGGGCGAGCGCGGCCCGATCCTCATGGCGGGAGAACACGATGACCTTCTCCGCGCCGAGGGTCTTGGCGGCCAGGACGGCGCACAGGCCGACGGCGCCGTCGCCGACCACGGCGATGGTCTTGCCGGGGCCGGCCTGCGCGGCGACGGCGGCGTACCAGCCGGTGCCGAGCACATCCGAGGCGGCGAGGTAGTCGGCCAGGCGGTCCGGGTCCGTGGGCTCGCCCCCGGGCACCTTCACGAGGGAGCCGTCGGCGAGCTCGACGCGCATGTACTGCGCCTGGCTGCCCGTGTACTCGCCGGCGTTGACGCAGCGGGACTGGTAGCCGGCCTGGCAGATCTCGCACGTGTTGTCCGAGAGCATGAAGGAGCCGATCACGAAGTCGCCGACCTCGAGGGTGGCGACGTCCTCGCCCTTCTCCACGATCGTGCCGACGTACTCGTGGCCCATGCGCCGGTGGTCGACGTCGTTGTGGCCGCGGTAGGGCCACAGGTCAGAGCCGCACACGCATGCGGCGGCCAGCTTCAGGACCACGTCCGTGGGCTGGGCGACGCGCGGGGTGTCCACCTCTTCGACGACGACGTCGCCCGGCGCGCGCATGACGACCGCCTTCATCGTCTCGGGGATGGCCGGGGTGGCGGGGGTCTGTGCGGTCATGGTCTGTCCTCCGGTCTGGCCCGGCGGCCCGGGCGGCGGTGTGCGGGGACCAGTCTTGCGCCCCTGAGCCGTGGAGACGACACATCGGCGTCGCAGGCGGGGCCGGTGGATGACCGCGCGCCAGCGACATCACCGCCGGGCAGAACCGCGGTGATGTCGCTGGCGCGAGGTCGGCCGACACACCCCGCTCGGCTCACAGCGAACGAGCACCGCCGGGCGTTAGGCTGTGGTTCCCATCACATCCGACTCCCCTCGGAGGCCCGTCGTGACCCTCACCCTGCCCGCCCGCCTCGAGCGCACCGCCGCCGAGCATCCGCACTCCACCGCCCTGATCCTCGGTGAGAACCGCATGACATACGCCGAGCTGCAGGACCAGTCCCAGCGCCTGGCCGGGCTCATGCGGCAGGAGGGCATCGGCCCCGGGGACCGCGTGGCGCTCATGGCGCCGAACATCCCGGCGTTCCCGGTGGTGTTCTTCGCGGCCCTGCAGCTGGGCGCCGTCGTCGTCCCGATGAACCCGCTGTTCAAGCGCCGCGAGATCGAGTACTACCTGGAGGACTCGGGCGCGTCGATGCTGTGGTCCGTGCCGTCCGAGGAAGCCGTGGAGGGCGCCCGCGAACGCGGTGTGCCGCTGCGCACCCTCGGCGAGGACGGCCTCGCCCCGCACCTCGCGGAGAGCCCCGGCCCGGTGACCGAGACCGTCGAGCGGGACCTCGAGGACGACGCCGTCATCCTCTACACCTCCGGCACCACCGGCCGCCCCAAGGGGGCCCAGCTGACCCACCGGAACATGGGCACCAACGCGGACACCGTGGCGGAGACGTTGATCCAGCTCCAGCACGGGGAGACCGTGCTCGGCTGCCTGCCGCTGTTCCACGTCTTCGGCCTCACGTGCGCGCTCATGGCGCCCGTGACGACGGGCGCCAGCCTGGCGTTGATCCCCCGCTTCGATCCCGCCGTGGCCGCGCAGACCGTCCGGGAGTGCGCGGTGGACGTGTTCATCGGCGTGCCCACCATGTACGGGGCCGTGCTGGCCGCGGCCAAGGACCATCCGGAGGACCTGGCCAGCCTGCGCCTGGGCGTCTCCGGCGGATCGGCCCTGCCCGTGGAGCTGCTGCGCCGCTTCGAGGCCACCTTCGACTGCGAGATCCTGGAGGGCTACGGCCTGTCCGAGACCTCCCCGGTCGCGTGCTTCAACCATCCGGGTGAGGCGCATCAGCCGGGCTCGATCGGACGCGCCGTCCGCGGGTGCGAACTGCAGCTGGTGACGCCGGACGGGGCCGTCGTGCCCGAGGGCGACGAGGAGACCCTGGGCGAGGTGTGGATCCGCGGGGAGAACGTGATGAAGGGCTACTGGGGCAAGCCGGAAGCCACTGCCCAGGCCATCACCGAGGACGGCTGGTTCCGCTCCGGCGACCTCGCCCGGCGCGATGCCGCGGGCAACTACTACATCGTGGACCGCACGAAGGACATGATCCTGCGCGGCGGGCTCAACGTGTACCCGCGCGAGATCGAGGAGGTGCTCTACGAGCACCCGGCCGTCGCGGAGGCCGCCGTGGTGGGGGTGCCCCACCCGGAGCTCGGCCAGGAGGTCGCCGCGCACGTGGTGCTCGCCCCCGGCGCGCACGCCACGGAGGAGGAGCTGATCCAGCACGTGAAGTCCCAGGTGGCCCCCTATAAGTACCCGCGCACCGTGAGCGTGCGGGACGGACTGCCCAAGACCGCCACCGGTAAGATCCTCAAGCGGGAACTGACGCCGGCGGAGTGAGCTCGGGGTGACCGCCCGGGCCCGCGTGTGGGCCGAGGTGCTCGCGGAGGTGGGCGCCGTCGTCGCGCCGGGTGGCGGTCGGCGCCCCGGGGCAGGTGCACGCGCTGCTGCCGGACTGCGGATGCGACGCCTGCGACCCCGGGTCGGACGAGCTGCTCGAGGCCGTGGCCGGGTGCCGCCGCTCAGAACAGTGCCGCCACCCCCCGAGCGGCGAGCGGGACGAGCCGCACGGCCCGCACCACGGTGAACGCGGTGACCACCGAGACGAGCGCCCACTCCCGCCAGGACCCGGTCCGGCCGAGCAGGGGAAGCCGGAACCGTCCGGAGGACTGCCACCACCACAGGCGCGCGGGAGGCTCCGGGCTGAGCGGCCAGAGCAGGGCCACCCCGTTGTTGGTGAGGGCGTCGCCGAGGATGTGCACGCTCACGCCGACGGCCACGGAGGCGGGGATCCACCACAGCCCGTCGCTGAGGACGGTCGCCGACACCGCGACCAGGATGCCGAGTGCCCACGCGGCCCTCCATCCCCGGTTCGGGAGCAGTCGGAGGGCCTTGGCGGCCACGGCCGCCAGGAACGCGGCGATGACCCCCTGCCCCGGTGTGTAGACGTGCCCCGCGATCGGCACCTGGATGGAGGCGGCCGCCGTCGCGACGGCGGTGAACGCCGCGATCCCCACCAGCGAGTGTGTGCCGCGCCGATGCCCGCCGGCCACGTGGCGGATGCCGCGGCTCAGCCACTCGGTCAGGGGCGGCAGGGCGTGGACGACGGTGGCGCGGGGGTGGTCCCAGTCGCTGATCATGGCCGCGCCGGCGGTGGTCACGGCGCCGAGCAGCTGGAGTTCGGCGGGCAGGTGCAGCACGGCGATCGGCGACTGCCAGTGCGTGAGCGCCAGCCAGGCCGCGGCGCCGGTGGCCGCGTGGGACGGGCCCATCATGGGTGAGGTCCTCTCGTTCGCAGGACCGGGCCGCGTCACCGCGCCTGTGCGGGCCGGCGGGCGGCCCGCGGGGAAGGAAGAGGACCAGGGTGGCAGGCGGGGCGGACACGGTAAGGAGGCCGCCGCGGCCGGAGCGGGTCGAGGCGGCTGCCCGGCCGGGGGCGGCCGCCCGGCCCCTCACCCCGTCATCGCCAGCACCAGCGGGGCCAGCAGGGCGGTGAGCACGCCGGAGCAGGCCATGGCGAGGGCGGAGAACGCGCCGGTCTTCGGCCCCTCGGCGAGGGCGCGGGCGGTGCCGATGCCGTGGGAGCTCACGCCGATGGCCAGGCCGCGCACGCGGGGGTCGCGCACGCGCAGCAGGTCGAGCACCCAGGGGGCGAGCACGGCGCCGAGCACGCCGGTGAGCACGGGGAGCACGGCGGCGAGGGAGACGATCCCGCCGCCGGCGTCGGCCACCGCCATGGCGATCGGCGTCGTCGCGGACTTGGGGGCGAACGTGGCGGCCAGCGCGGCGTCCCCGCCCATCATCCGCACGATCAGCACGGCGCTCACCATGGCGGTCAGCGAGCCGACGGTGACCCCGACGGCGACCGGCAGCAGCAGCTTCCGGATGTCAGGGCCGGCCCGGTACAGGGGGACGGCGAGGGCCACGGTGGCGGGGCCGAGCAGGAAGGTGAGGTAGCTGCCGCCGATCATGTAGGTCTCGTAGTCGATGCCGGTCAGGGCCAGGAACGCGGCCACCAGCACGATCGTCACGAGCACGGGCGTGAGCAGGGCGGTCTGCCGGGCGGCGAGCCACAGGCGGCGGGCGAGCACGGCGACGGCGAGGGTCAGCGCGATGCCGAACAGCGGTGTGTGCAGGAGCGCGTCCCAGGCCTCGGCAAGGGAGTCGGTCAGTTCGGCGGCGTTCACTGTGCGTCCTCCTTGTCCGTGAGGCGGCGGGCGAGCGGGGCGGCGACGCCGGCGGTGACCACCAGCCCCAGCAGCCAGGGCACCACGAAGCCGACCAGCATCAGCGCCCGGTGTTCCCCGATGAGGCCCAGCACCGCGACGACGCCGACGCCCGCCGGGACGAACAGCAGCGGCAGGTGCTGGAGCAGGTGATGGCTCGCCGTCATCACCGGCGCGTCCTCGGCCGGCCGGCGCCACGCGAGCAGGCCGAGCAGCAGGAGCATGCCCAGCACGGCCCCGGGGATCGGCAGGTGCAGCGTGTCGGCCACGAGCGTGCCCGCCAGCTGGCAGAGCAGCAGGATCAGCAGGCCCTCGATCATCGGGGTTCACCTGCCTCGGACGGGCCCACGGGCGGCAGGCCGGGGACGACGCCGCTCCCCGCGGCGTCGAGGTGCGCCTGCAGGGCGCGCTGGGCGTCTGCGGCGCGCCCGGCGGCCAGCTGGGCGCAGATCTCGGCGTGCCCATCGAGGAGGCGGCGGGCGGCGTCGACGGATCCGCCGGTGGCGGCGTGGATCAGGCGTGCCAGGCGGGGGGCGAAGGTGCGCACGACCTCGTCGAAGGCGGCGTTGCCGCACGTGGCGATCACGTCCCGGTGGAAGCGCACGTCCAGCGCGGAGAAGGCAGCGAGGTCGCCGGCGTCCAGGGCGGCGCGCTGCTGCTCCAGGTTGGCGGTGAGCGTGGCGACGAGGGGCCCGACGGCGTCGGGCCGCGCGGCGACCGTGGCGAGGGCGGTGGACTCGAGGAGGCCGCGCAGGGCCGTGAGGTCGGCCACGCTCTGCGGCGTGAGGGCCTGCACGGCCGCGCCCTTCTTGGGGAGGAGCCGCACCAGGCCCCAGCGCTCGAGCTGGAGGAGGGCCTCCCGGGCCGGCGTCCGGGAGATGCCGGCCTCCGTGGAGAGCTGGACCTCGGTGAGCATCTCCCCCGCGGCGATCTCACCGCGGACGATGCGCCAGGCGACGTCGTGGGCCAGGCGGCCGGCAGCCGTGGCACGACTGCCCCATAAGGGGTCGGAGAGTGGAGTCATGCGGGCCAGAGTAATCGGATGCATGCATGGATGTATGCATTGTGTCGGACTCGGAAGGGGTCCGGGTGGGGAGGCGCCCATGATGCCGGCGCCCACCCTCGCCCCATGACCGTCGCCATCACCCGTCTCGACCCCGCCGGCGCGGACCGCGCGGAGCTCATTGCGCTGCTCACCGGCAACGCGTGGCCCTTCCCTGTGCGCCCCACGTCACCCGGCCGGTGGCGAAGGAGGCCATCGAGGACGGCGGCAGGCACCACACACTGTCGGGTCACCAGCTCCCGATGTAGTCCTCCGGGCCGATGAGACCCCGGGTGTCCGCCCAGGCTCCCCAGCGGTCGAGGAGGAGGGGGATGGCCTGGTCCTCCCACCAGGGCAGATGGACGAGGCCCTGACTCATGCCTCCGCGGTTGAACCGCTCCACATTGACCTTGTCCTCGTCGTAAGGCTCGGCCCCCTCGAGGGAGCGATCGAGCGCATCGCGCAGGAGCCGGCCGAGTTCATACTCACTGGTGGGCATGGGGGTGTCGTCGAGCCGTTCAGCGAGCTCCTCCCAGAGACCGACGCTTCCCCGCAGCCCGTACTGGCGGGGGCGGCGGCGGAACAAGTCGCCGACGGTCGCGCGCGCCGACGAATCGGCCCCCACCACGTCCACACCACGCTTCGCCTGCTCCGCCATGGCCGTGCGGGCCTTCCGGATGCGCTGGCGGAGCAGCTGTGCTTCGGGGCTGGTGCCGCCGTAGGTGAGGTTCAACGGCGGGGTGTGCGTGTCGATCACAGGCTTCTCAATGTCTCCGAGCGGTGTCACTTCCGCGAACCCGGCGGGTGCCTGCCACACGCGGACGGCGAGGTGACGCCGCATCCAGGTGGTCAGCTGCTCGCCGCTCTCCGGGGTGAGGGTGAATCGACCCGCGGAGGCGACGGCGACCGGCTCCAGGTCCAGCCGATCCACCAGGAGTGCGGCCAGGGTGCGGCGCAGAGTGGAGTGCGCGGTGCCGCCGTCCGCGAAATGCTTGCGTTCCAGGCGGGCCCGCAGGCTGCCCTCGGCCTTGCCGATGTAAAGCACATCGCTTCGACTGACAGACGTGTCCAATCGCAGCTCGGCTCGCGCCGCGTCAGGATCCTGCGCGACAACCGCGTATAGCCCGGTCGAATCCGGCACGACCTCGCCGCTACGCCCACCGATGACCACACCGCCGTCCTCGACGCGTGCGAACAGCTGGGGACCGTTCTGCAGAGCATGGGAAGCGGCCGCGATGAACCCCACCTTGGTGGTCATGCCAATGTCCTCTCTTCGTCCGGGACATCTACCCCGGCTGCGCCTCGAGCCTACGGAGGGCCCTGGACACGGTAGGCGCCCTTGCGATGGATCGCTGAGCCCTCACCGCGCCAAGATCCACCGGTCCTCTGGGCCGAAATTGTGGAGGTCGTCGCAGACGAAGCCGCGTAGCCACGGGACGTGGTCCACGACGCGCCGGTACAGGCCGCGGTGCACGCCGGACTCGTCGCCGATCAGCTGCTCAGCGGACACGTTCATCTCGACGCCAACCGCGCACAGGCGGGCGGGGCTTCACGCCTCGTCGGGCGCCCGGTCCTCCGCGTCGGCGATGACGTCCTCCAGAGCCTGCAGGTGGGGCTCGGCGTCGTCCCCGGCGCCCAGGTCGGCCAGCGCGAGGCGGAGGGCCTCGAGCAGCTCGCCGGCCTCCGGGTCCGCGGCGGCGGAACTCCAGCTCTCCCGCCAGGGCTCCTGGGTGGAGTCCTGCTGCTGGAGGAAGATGAGCCGCTCGACGTCGTCGGCCGGGATCTTGAGTTCCTCACCCCACGCCTGCATGGTCTCCACGTACGTGGCGTACTTGCGGGGGCAGGTCCAACCGCCGCCGATCCGGACGTCGACGTCCTTCACATGCTCGGCGAACCAGGCGCGCACCACGGAGTCGAGGACGGGGGCGATGTCGGACTCCCGGTGGGCCTTGGTGAGGAAGTAGAGGTACTTGGTGCCGAAGGCCGCGCCGAGGTGCTTGAGGCAGCCGACCCCGCTCTTGCGCTGCTGCCGGATGTGCTCGAAGGCCGCGGGCCCGCCCTGCTCGAGGGTGATGCGGGTGACGTCGGCGAGCTGCTCCTCAAACCCGGGCTGCGCCATGATGCGCTCCACCCGGGAGGGGCCGTAGCCGACCCGTCCGTATCCCCACACCATCGCGGCGATGAAGGCGTCCCGCTGCACGGCGCGGTCCTCGGCGGTCACCTTCGCGGCGTAGCCGGTGACGACGGCGCGGGTCAGCGGCTCGCACTCGAGGCAGGCGGGCAGGTCGGGGACGTGGGCCGTCCAGTGATCGAAGGACCAGCGCGTGGGCTCGTCGGCGGGCCTGCCGGCGGCAGCCCACGCATCGAATGAGCGCTGGAGGGCAGGGGGTACGGCGGCAGCGGGAGTACTCGTCATGGCCACACCGTAGGCCAAGGACCGGCACGGGAGGCATGTGCCTTCAGTTCCGGCCCGGCCCGCCACTCCCCTCCGCGATGGCGGTCAGACGGTCCACGTGGGCGGCCCAGCGGTCGGCGTCCCACGGGGGCAGGTTGTTCCCCGGGGCGCGCAGGCCGGCCTGCCCGTCGATCTGCTCCCGCAGGATGTCCGCGTGGCCGGCGTGCCGGGCCTCGTCCAGGGCGACGTGCGCAATGATCTGCGCGAGCGTCACCTCCGCCTTGTCGTCGGGCCACCACGCCACCCGCCCGGGGGCGTCGGCGCCGAGGGCCGTGATGGTCGCGTCCGCGTGGGCGAAGCAACGGCGGGCGAACTCGAGGACGTCCTCGAGGGACTCACCCTCGGCGGCGAACATGTCCACGTTGTCCTCCTCCGGCTGCCCCGCCGCCGCCCAGGGCAGCTGCACCTCGGCGGGGCGGCCGAACGTCTCGCCGAAGTACTCCAGCTCGACGACGGCGGCGTGCTTGACCAGTCCCAGCAGGTTGGTGCCGGTGGGAGTGCGCGGCAGGCGGGCGTCGCGCTCGCTGAGGCCCTCGAGCTTCTGGAGGAGGGCCGCACGCTGGCGGCGCAGCCCGTCGTGGAGGATCTGCTTGTGGTCCATGGGGGGATCCTGCCCCAGATCAGTCAGGCCGCGAACCCCCGCACGAGCTCAGCCACCCGCTCCGGCGCGTCCAGGTGCACGTCGTGCCCCGCGCCGGGCACCTGCACGTGCCGCACATCCGGGCGCCGACGCCGCATCTCGTCCAGCTCTCCGGCGGGCACGTACCCGTTCTCCCCGGTGATCAGCAGGGTTGGCGCGGCGATCTGCCCCCATTCCTCCCACCGGGGCCGCTCGTGGACGGGCCGCAGGGCGGCCTCCAGCACGTCGACGTTGAAGCGTGGCACCCAGCCGGCGTCGACGTCCCGGGTGGAGCGCGGGGAGGGCGCGATTGCGGGCGGCCCCGCCCCTGACTGGCCGTTGCGCACCGCGCGCCTGACGCTGCGCCCACCCCGGGAGGACGACCTTGGCTGGCCCTGCCGGATCGGTGTCTCTGGTGGTGGGGAACGTGGGCATGCCCGTGGGGACGTGATCCTGTGGCTGACGGACCGCGAGTCATCCCGCGGGCCTCACCTCGTGTGTTCGCCTGACCATGGCCGGGACACTACACGCGGCATGAGGCTGGTCAGCCCGGTAGTCCACACCCGGTCAACCCCGCCGGCCCGCACGCGCGGCGAACTCGTCCAGACAGGCGAGCACCTCGGTGGCCAGCCACACCCGGTTCCGACGCTGAGCGGACGCGGCCTGCAGAGCGCCGGCCTCGACAAGCTGGTCCACGGCCCGCTGGGCGGCCGGGCGCGAGACACCCAGCGCCTGGGCCAGATGGTCCACGGTCACGGCGGGTTGCGCGATGATCACCGCGAGCGCCCGCCAGACCGCCGCGTCCCGCCGGGCGGTGAGCCGCTCGCGCCAGCCGGTCAGGGCCTCGTCCAGGTCCGCGACGAGCTCTCGGCCGTTGCCGACGGCGGCCAGGGCGGCCTGTGCGAAGCGGCGCACGATGGGCGCGGGGTCGCCGTCGCGGTAGGCGGTGAGGGCGTCGAAGTATCCGGCCGTGTCCGTGAGGAGTCCCGATGAGAGGGGCACCCCCATACGGGTGATCGCGCCGGCCCGATGCAACACGGCGTGCACGAGGACGCGCCCGGTGCGGCCGTTGCCATCCGCGAACGGGTGGATGGTCTCGAACTGAGCGTGCGCGATGGCGGCCTGCACGAGGGCGGGTACGTCCGTGCGGCGCAGATAGGCGAAGAGATCGTCCATCCCGGCACGCAGGCGCTCCGGGTGGGGCGGGACGAACTGCGCCGTGTGCGGCGTGGGCGCCCCGCCCCCGATCCACCCCTGCGCATCGCGGTAGGCACCCGGCCGGGCATGCTCCTGACCGTCCATGAGGGCACGATGGGCGGCCAGCAGGGCGGGCTCGTCCAGGTCGGCGGCCAGCCGGGAAGCAGCGCCCATGGCCCTCACGTTCGCCGCCACGAGCGCTGCGTTCGGGCGGGTGCGTTCGCCGAGAGTCGCCAGGGCGAGGGCTCGCGCGCCCGCGGTGATGTGCTCGATCTGCGAGGAGGACGCGGACTCAGTGCGCAGGAGCACCGCGTCGATCGGGGCGATCTCGCCGGTGAACCCCGGGAGGGCGTGGCTGATCTCAGCGTCGAAGCGCACGACGGCGGCCGTCGCCTCCTCGACCTCGGTCGCCAGATCGGAGGGCAGGTCGAACCCGAGTCGGGCGATACGGGCCGGGAGCGCGGCTCGATATGGGCCTGCTGCACGCACGCGAGCGCTGCGGGAGCGCAGCCCGGCGTCATCCGGGCCCGCGGCCCAGGGGCGCTCTTCCCAGCCGACGGCCCACGGGGTCGGGCGCGGATCGTTGCTCATGCCGCCACCTTACGCAACGTTATGTCTAGAGAGTTGCGTAATTCTGGGCGTCGTGAGGTGGAAAGCCGTCAGCCCCGGGCCCGATGCTCCGAGGCGAGCATCGCGTAAGTGACGCCGTCCACCCAGCCGCGGGTGCGGTGCAGTGCCTCCTCCTTGAAGGTGCCCTCGTGGCGCAGGCCGACCTTCTCCATCACGCGCAGGATGGGCGCGTTGTCCGCGAAGGCGTGAGCCTCCACGGGTCGGACGCCGAGGCCTGCGAAGGCGAGGTCCAGCAGGGCACAGGCCAGCTCGGTGGCGCGGCCCCGGCCGGCGTGGGCCTGGACTATGGTCCAGCCGATCTCGGCCTGAGCGTCCCGGGCTTCCTCGCGCGGTGCGCCGCGAGGTCGAGGAGGGGCGTGGCCATGGGGTCACGGCAACGGGCGGCGGTGACGTCCCCTCCCCTACTCTCGGCCCCATGGACGTCACCTTCACTCCGCTCGACCCGGCAGGCGCCGACCGGGACGCGCTCGTCGCCCTGCTCACCGAGAACGCGTGGCCGTTCCACACGCGCCCGCGCGTCACCCGGCCGGAGGCGGAGAAGGCCGTCGATGGCGGCGCCTGGGAGGATGAGGACCACCGCACCTTCTGGATCGAGCATCCCGAGCACGGCCGCGTCGGCGTGGTGCGCCTGGAGGACCTCACGGACCCCACCCCCTTGTTCGACCTGCGCGTGGCGGAGCGGTTCCGCGGGCGCGGGCTCGGCGCGCAGATCCTCACCGCGCTCACCCGGCACGTCTTCGAGACGATGCCCGCGGTGGACCGCTTCGAGGGCCAGACCCGCGAGGACAACGTCCCCATGCTGCGCACCTTCCGCCGGGCCGGCTGGGTCAAGGAGGCGCACTACCGGCGCGGCTGGCCCGTGGACGGCGGCGAGCCGCTCGCGTCCGTGGCCTACGCAATGTTGCGCCAGGACTGGGCGTCCGGCACGACGACGCCGGTCCCCGCCGACGTCGACGCCCCGCCTCCGGCGGGGCGCAAGGAGGGCGCGGCTGCGGGCGGCCGCGCCCCTGACTGGCCGTTGCCCACCGCGCGGCTGACGCTGCGGCCGCACCGGGAGGACGACCTCGGCTGGTTGCAGGAGATGTACATGCAGCCCGTGGTGGTGCGCCACCTGCTGGACGAGCCCTGGGACGAGGCGACCGCGCGAGCGAAGCTGGCCAAGCGGATCACGTGGGACGACCTCGGCGGCCCATCCGGGGCGGTGTCCCTGGTGGTGGAGCACGCGGGCGTCCCCGTGGGTGACGTGATCCTGTGGCTGACGGACCGCGAGCGCGGTGTCGCGGAGATCGGCTGGGCACTGGATCCGCGGCATGCCGGTCAAGGCTTCGCCCGGGAGGCCGCGGCTGCGCTGCTGGACCTGGGGTTCGAGACGTCTGGCCTGCACCGGGTGGTGGCACAGATGGATGCCCGCAACACGGCGTCCGCCCGACTGGCCGAGACGCTCGGGATGCGTCGAGAGGCACACCACCGGCAGGACCTGTGGAGCAAGGGCGAGTGGACGGACACCCTCGTCTACGCGATGCTCGCGAGCGACCGGGGGGTGAGGGGCCATCTATGACGACGAACGGACTTCTACGCTCACCCCATGCAGCTCGAGACCGTGAGGGGGTGGACTCGCGAGGCTCACCAGGTGTGCGGACCGAGGTCCTCGAGGATCTCCAGGTCGAGAAGCCACTCGTCAGGGCGGGGAGTCTCGGGGAGCACCGGCTCGTAGGCGCCGACGTAGACGACCTCCCCCAAGCCGAGGCCGGTGGCCTCCTCCGGCTCCAGGATCGTCAGGTCAGCGTGGCCGGGGACGCGGTCGATCTCGGCGAGCCGCCCCGAGGGCCACACCTCGTGTACCGCCCTCACAACGGCCCGCACACGACGCAACGGGATCGACCCGGCGGGGCTGCCGTCGTCGTGATGGGTGACGACCCAGCCTGCAGAGGCCAGGGGCCCAGCCTGACTCACTCCCCGGGAGGGCAGCAGGATCAGCTCGTGGACTTCCCCCACGGCGATCGGGTCACCGCAGCATTCCTGCTCCCAGTCCGAGAGCGAGGCGCGGCCGACGGCGCCGACGGTGATGTCCATGGTCGGAGTGTAGGGGCGGGGCCTCACCCGTGGGTACGCGTCACCCGGGGCGCTCCGCCCTCGTTCCAGCGGAACAGGGTGAGGTGCCACAGTCCGGGGACCGTGCGAGACGGGCCACCTCCACGCGCACCGACGTGGCCCTGTGCGAGCGGCTCGGGTTCCGCGAGACCGTACCCGACGCCTGCATACCCGCGGCCCGGGAGTGACATCATGGACCTCGGCTCGCGCTGATACCGGATCTCGTGACATGACACCAGGTATCGTGAGCCACGCCACTACACTGTGCCTCCACCGATAAAGGAGCAACCCCTCCATGCCGACCCTGCGAACCGTCTCCCTCTCCGCCGCCACGCGAGAGGATCACCTCGCCCGCCTCCGGGCCACCAGCCCGGAGGCCCCCCTCGACATCCTGATCGTGGGCGGCGGCTCCACCGGCGTGGGCGCCGCGTTCGACGCGGCCACCCGCGGCCTCGACGTGGGCATCGTCGAGGCCCGCGACTGGGCCTCCGGGACGTCGTCCCGCTCCTCCCGCCTCATGCACGGTGGCCTGCGCTACCTCGAGATGCTGGACGTCAAGCTGGTGTACGAGGCGCTGCGTGAGCGCGACCTGCTGCTCACCCAGACCGCGCCCCACCTGGTGCGCCCCCTGCGCTTCGTCTTCCCGTTCTTCCACAAGGTGATCGACCGCGGCTTCATCGGCGCCGGGGTCACCATGTACGACGCCATGCAGTCGCTCGGACGTCGCCGCGCGATGGGCGCGCACCGCCATCTCAGCCGCCGCTCCATGGCCGCGACCTTCCCCTCCCTCGACGACGAGAAGATCGTCGGCGCGGTCGAGTACGCCGACGCCCAGTTCGACGACGCCCGCCTGGCCATGATGCTCGTGCGCTCCGCCGTGGACCACGGCGCCGTGGCCGCCAACTACACCGCCGTCACCGACTACCTGCGCGGCGACGACGGCCGTGTGCAGGGCGTGCGTGTCCGCGAGGAGACCTCCGGCGAGGAGTTCGACGTGCACGCGCGCGCCGTCATCCTGGCCGGGGGCGTCTGGACCCAGGAGCAGCAGGAGCTGGCCGAGGCCGACGGCGGCCTCGAGGTGCTCGCCTCCAAGGGCGCCCACATCACCGTGCCCCGCGACCGCATCCGCGCCGACGCCGCCACCGGCGTGATCACCAAGACGGAGAAGTCCGTGCTGTTCCTCATCCCGTGGGACGAGTACTGGGTGATCGGCACCACGGACACCCCGTGGGCGGAGGACGTGGCCCATCCGGCCACCACCGCGGACGACATCGACTACATCCTCGAGCACGCCAACGCGGTGCTGAAGGAGGACCTCACGCGAGACGACGTGATCGCCACGTACGCCGGCCTGCGCCCGCTCCTGCAGCCGGTCACCGGGTCCGACGGCGGCTCCACCAAGATCTCCCGTGAGCACACCGTCACCGAGGTGGCCCCCGGCCTCACCGCCGTGGCCGGCGGCAAGTGGACCACGTACCGGGCCATGGCCGAGGACGTCGTGGACTTCGTGGTGCGCGAGACCCACCCGACCCGTCCCAGCCTCACCGAGCGCATCCCCGTGCTCGGCGGCCTCGGCTACTCGGAGATCGAGGCGGAGGCGGACCGCATCGCCGCCGACTACGGCCTGGACGAGGCCCGCGTGGACCGGCTCCTGTTCCGTTACGGCACCGTCCTGCGCCATGTGCTCGACCTGATCGACGCCGACCCGTCCCTGAGCGTCCCTCTCGCCGAGGCGCCGCGCTACCTGCGCGCCGAGATCGTCTACGCGGCCCGAGCCGAGGGCGTCGTCCACCTGGACGACGTCATCGAGCGCCGCACGCGCCTGTCCACCGAGGTCCGCGACCGCGGCGTCGCGGCGGCCGAGGAGATCGCGTCCCTCGTGGCCCCCGAGCTGGGCTGGGATGAAGAGCGCATCGCCGGTGAGATCCGGGCGTACAAGAACCTCGTCGCCGCACGCCTCCGCGGCGAGACCGCCCACGACGACGTCACCGCCGCCGCCGCGCTCGCGGCCGCCGACGCCGCCCCCACCCCCTGAAAGGAGCCCGTCCATGGGCACGATCTTCCTGTATGAGATCGCCGGCACGGCGATCCTCCTCCTGCTGGGCGTCGGCGTCGTCGCCAACGTCGTCCTGACGAAGACCAAGGGCAACGGCGGAGGCTGGCTGCTCATCAGCTTCGGCTGGGGGCTGGGCGTCTTCGCGGGCGTCTACGTCGCTGCCGCGACCGGTGCGCACCTGAACCCCGCCGTGACCGTCGGCCTGCTCGTCAGCGGCGCCGAGGAGTACGCCCCCGGCATCGCCGTGACCCTCGGCACCACGCTCGCGTACTTCGCGGCGCAGCTGATCGGCGCCTTCCTCGGCGCGGCCCTGGCCTGGCTGGCCTACCGCGACCACTACCAGGCGGAGACGGACCAGGGCGCGATCCTGGGCACGTTCGCCACAGGTCCCGAGATCCGCAACCCGCTGTGGAACATGGTCACCGAGGTGATCGCCACGTTCGTCCTGGTGTTCGTGATCCTGCTCTTCGGCTCCACCCCCTCCGGGCTCGGCCCGCTCGCGGTGGCCCTGCTCGTCGTCGCGATCGGCGCGAGCCTGGGCGGCCCCACGGGGTACGCCATCAACCCGGCGCGCGACCTGGGCCCCCGCCTGTTCCACGCCGTCGCGCCGATCCGGCACAAGGGCGGCTCGGACTGGGGCTACGCCTGGGTGCCGATCGTCGGCCCGCTCGTCGGCGCCGTCCTGGCCGGCCTCGCCGCGCCTCTGTTCGTCTGAGCGGTCTGCCCGTCCAACCCCGGCGGGCACGTTCCCCGTCGGGAACGTGCCCGCCACCCCCACACCCCCGTGACCACCTCCGAAGGAGTAGGACATGACCACCCCCCGCTACGTGATGGCCATCGACCAGGGCACCACGTCCACGCGCGCGATCCTCTTCGACCACAGTGGGGCCATCGTGTCCACTGGTCAGCGCGAACACGAGCAGATCTTCCCGCGCGCCGGCTGGGTGGAGCACGACCCGGTGGAGATCTGGACGAACACCCGCGAGGTCATCGGCGAGGCCCTGGCCCGCGCCGAGGTGACCCGACACGACGTCGCCGCCGTGGGCATCACGAACCAGCGTGAGACCACCGTGGTGTGGGACCGCAACACCGGCAAGCCGGTGTACAACGCCATCGTGTGGCAGGACACCCGCACCGACCGCCTCTGCGAGCGCCTGGCCGGCGACGTCGGCGCGGACCGCTACAAGGAGCGCGTCGGGCTGCCCCTGGCCACGTACTTCTCCGGCCCCAAGGTGGCCTGGATTCTGGAGAACGTGGACGGTGCCCGGGAGGCCGCCGAGAACGGCGACCTCATCTTCGGCACCACGGACTCGTGGCTCGTGTGGAATCTCACCGGCGGCGGGGAGGGCGGCCGGCACGTCACCGACGTCACCAACGCCTCCCGCACCATGCTGATGAACCTGGACACCCTCGACTGGAACGAGGAGATCTGCGCGGACATGGGCATCCCGATGTCCATGCTTCCGGAGATCGTCAGCTCCTCCGCCGAGGTGGGCACCGTATCCGGCCAGCAGCTGCTGCGCGAGACGCCGATCACCGGCATCCTGGGCGACCAGCACGCGGCGACCTTCGGCCAGGCGTGCTTCGAGGTCGGCCAGGCCAAGAACACGTACGGCACCGGCAACTTCATGCTGATCAACACCGGCGAGGAGCCGGTGCACTCGGACAACGGCCTGCTCACCACGGTGGCGTACCGCATTGGCGACCAGAAGCCGGTGTACGCGCTGGAGGGCTCGATCGCCGTCACCGGCTCGCTGATCCAGTGGCTGCGGGACAACCTCGGGATGATCGGCAGCGCCCCGGAGGTCGAGACCCTGGCCGCCGGCGTGGAGGACAACGGCGGCGTGTACTTCGTCCCCGCGTTCTCCGGCCTCTTCGCCCCGCACTGGGACGCCGCGGCCCGCGGCGCCATGGTGGGCATGACCCGTTACGTCAACAAGGGGCACATCGCCCGCGCGGCGCTCGAGGCCACCGCCTTCCAGAGCCGCGAGGTCCTGGACGCCATGAACGCGGACTCCGGCGTGGACCTCACCGAACTGAAGGTCGACGGTGGCATGGTCGCCAACGAGCTGCTCATGCAGTTCCAGGCGGACCTGCTGCGCGTGCCCGTCGTGCGCCCCAAGGTCATCGAGACCACCGCTCTCGGCGCCGCCTACGCCGCAGGCCTGGCGGTGGGGTTCTGGGCGTCCCAGGACGAGCTCGTGGCCAACTGGGAAGAGGACAAGCGCTGGGAGCCCACCATGGACGAGGAGGAGGTTGAGCGCACCCTGCGGCTGTGGAAGAAGGCCGTGGAACGCTCCCGCGACTGGGTCGACGAGGACGTCGAGTCGGCCCAGGGCTGACCGTCCGGTCCGTAGGCCGGTCCGGCCGGCCCCGTGCGCCCCGTGCGCCCGGGCCGGTCCGGGCCGACCCGGCCCCTCCAGAAGGACCCCGAGCAGCACTACCCCCTCGTCGGCCGCCTGCGCGCGGAGCGGGGCGGAGTCGGTGCCGTTGCCATCGGCGCAGTGGCCAGGCCCGAGGTGCCCGGCTGCTCCGACGTCAAGCTGTCCTTACCCAGGGCGTCCTCTTCCCCCGCCGCTTCCGCCCAAGGCGGCGGTGGCCAGGCAGGCGAAGTAGTCCGCATCCACGTGTCGGCCGTCCTTGGTGGCGCTCCGATGTGGAATCTCCTCGGAGAGGTTCTCCTCGTCCGCGTTGTTCGCCGTGGCCACCACCTTTTCGAGGCCGGCCACCTCGGGCCGGAGCTCGCGCGCCCGTCGTCGCATCCTGCCCTCGCCGGTCCACTCATGGGTGCGTTCGGTGAAGGCGTCGAATGGGTTCTCACACGCCGACATTCGGTGTGCTCGTTCGACGACGTTGGACGCCAGGATGTCCCCGAGCATCGTCGTCTTGCCGGTTCCGGGGAGGCCGTTCACACCCATCAGACCTGGCCCGCCCGCCTCGACGACGTCGGCCCGCGCGGCGACATCAATGCGGGCGGCTTGCGGATGCCCCGTGTGCTCGTGGGCAGTCACATTCGAGGAACTCAGCGATGGCTGCTGTGCCTGGATGGCGCACTTGCCCTCCTCCCCGAGGCTCGGCGCGGGCAATCCATCCCCCGTCTGACCTTCGCCCCCCAGGACAGCGACGTCCGTTCAGTTCCGGTTCAGTCCGAACCGGCGCGTCATCAGAGCCTCCTTGTAGTGCTTCTCCGCGGCGTCGATCTGGGCCGGCGGGGTATTGGAGCCGAACACGCGCAACAAGCTGAACGTGTACCGCTCCGGCTGGTCGGGGTCGAGCTCCAGGGCATCCCGGAGGGCGACGTTCCCGCCATGCCCGTCACGGGCGTAGGCCTCCCACCGTCCGAGCACACCACGCTCACCGTCGGCCTTGCCCACGTAGCACTGGCCCGCGGTCTCGTCGGCGATCAGGTAGATCCCGCGTACGGCCTCCAGGGCGGTGCGCCAGCCTGCGTAGCGGGTCTCGGTCACCATTGACTGCAGGTCCCCGTAGCTGAGCAGCACGTGGTCGAAGCCGGGGAACGCCTCGGTGGTGGGGTCGGCGATCTCGAGGACGGGGAACCGCGCCGCCAGGTGGCCGCGCTTGGCCCAGTTCACGGGGTCTGCGGACCACTCCACCACCAGTCGCTCTTCGAGGGAGGCCAGCAGCGGCACCGGCGCAACGTCGTAGTACCGGTACCGCTCCGTGCGCTCAGCCACAGCCTCCCCGCGATTCTGGTACACGGCGGTGAGGCGAGAACGCCGTCCGCCCTCCCCCATGAAGATCAGCCAGTGGCGGGCGGGCTCCTTCGGGAACTTCCCCACGTGGTGCTGCTCCCGCGTGTAGGCGAGCACGCGCTCCGGCGTGGCTGCCGCCCGCGATGGCAGCCCCGACTCCTTGTAGGTGTGACGGATGGCAAGAACCTCGTGCGGGTCCAGGCCAGCGGCGTCGAGCACCGACCCAAGAGTCAGGACGAACGGCTCGGGAACCGGATCAGAGTGCGGCATAGGACCTCATTCTGCTCATGGGACGGATCCACATCGACAGATTGACACTTCAGACTCACAGTCGACCACCAAAGGGGGCTCTCAAGAGCGGCAGTGTCAGTCTCCCGCCCCTCTGGCCGACACCAGTCGGTACCGGGTGTCCTTGTGGCCCTGACCGCCGGTCATCTCCACCAGCCCGTCGAGCAGCGGCTGGCGGAGCGCGTAGCGGATCTGCCGCGCGGTCAGCGCCGTGGCCTGCTCCAGGTCGCGGATGCCCACCGCCTCCCCCGCGTCCAGGGCACCGAGGACGCGCCCCTCGTGGCGGGTGGGCGCGGAGCTGGGCGGCACGGCCGATGACGGCGCGTCCGCCTTCACGTCGGGCACCTCCTCCACGGGGGGTGTCCGCGCAACCTCCACGGCGGGCTCCCGCCGATGCGGCCGAGCCTCGTCGGGCCGCGGCCGCCAGAGGAGGGCCTTGAACTGGACCCCCGTGTCGATGAGCTGGGGCCGGCCCAGCCCCCACTGACGAGCGGACCGGAACACCTCGTGGATGCCGCCGCCCTCGCCCTCGATGACGGAGGCGCCGTCCGGCGTCGTGAGCTTCTTGGCGATCTGGTACAGCCGCTGATTGACGGCGGCCTGGGCGTGTTCGTCACTTTCGAGCTGGGTGAGTGACACTCCGCGCAGTCCGCCCGGGCTCTGGATGAACAGGGCCCGGTCCGTGAGCCGCACCTGGATGGCCTTGCCCGCGCCGAGGGTGTCGGGGCCGAGGTCGCGGTGCACGAGGGCGTTGCCGAGGAGTTCACGGACGGCGGCGAGCGGGAGCTCGGGGCGGCGCTCGAGCTGACCGTCGGGGCGGTACACGTGCTCGGTCCCGAGGTTCTGGCGCACCCAGGCCATCACCTCGTCGAGCAGCACGGGGACGGGGCCGGTGAAGTCCGTGAGGTTGCGGCTGCGCGCCTGCCCCTCTCCCCCGCGCACCTGGACGGCGGCGGTGACGGTGAGCCCCGGATAGCGGCCCTGCGGGTAGTCGCCGAGGGCGTAGAGGCCGGCCAGGGTGGGCTCCCCGGCGGCGGTGAGGACGTTGGTCTGGCGGAGGATCTCCTGGTGCGTGCGGTCACGGAGGCGGCTGTCCCGCTCGCGCACGGCCGCCACGTAGTCGGTCACGAGCTCGGGGACCAGGTCCTCCTCGCTCATCCCGGTGACGGGCTTGACGTCGTAGTCCACGCGCTCGTCGGCGTGGAGCTTGGCGACCTCCAGCATGCGCAGCTCGTGCGCGTGCATCACGTAGTCGCCGTCGGACTGGCGGAGATAGGCCTGCCCTCGCACCGTGGCGGGCCGGTCCGTGAGGCGCAGGGGCACCACGTGGGCGACGAGCACGTCCTTCCCGTCCAGGTGGAAGACCTGGGGCAGGAGGGTCGGACTGGGCGTGACGGCCTCGCGCGCCTGGGCCACGAGCCCCGCCTCCAGCACGGCGACGTCGGGCACGCCCACCACGCGGAACTCGCCGTGCGCCTCGTCGACGCCGCAGACGACGGTTCCACCGGCGGGCATGTTGGCGAAGGCGCAGAGCGTCTCCGGCATGGAAGGGACGCCGCCCGTCGCCCGCTTGACCTCGACCGAGGTGGTGTCGCCACGGCGCGCGCGGAGGGCTTCGAGGGTGGCCGTCAGATCATCAGAGGACCAGTTCACAGTGACAACTGTAAGTCATGGTGTCAGTGTCATGGGGTGGCGCTTTCTTCGAGGGCCGCTCAACCTGGACCCCGGCGACGTCGAAAACCTGGACGAGGTGCGCCTCCGCAGCGGCATGGACGTGTACCTGCGCAGCGTCGTGGTGATGGACAGGCTCCCTAAGACGGCGACGAGGAAGATCCTCAAGCGGGAGGTGAAGGGGATGAGGTGAGAGGAACACCAGAGGAACCCCCGGGCGGGCAGGTAGCGGCATGTCGGGCCCCTCGAACCCGTCAGAAGGCCCGGCTGTAAGCCGGGATCTGTGCTCGTCACTCAGCCGTGCGCGCCGCCGCCCACGCCTCCCAGCGCTCGAGGATCAGCGGCACGCCGGTCTCCCTCCACCACGGGCGGTGAACCAGTCCCTGGCTCATGCCGCCCACGTTGTAACGGTCCATGTGCACGCTGCCCCGGTCGTATGGGGTGGCTTCTACGAGGATCTCCTCGATCGCCTCGTCGACGAGGCTCTTCAGCTCGGCGCGCGCCGCCGGCATGGGCTGATTCGTGAACCGCACCCGAAGTTCGGTCCACAGGCCCGCATCCCCGCGGAGCCCGTACTGGTCGGGGCGCACGCGGAAGAGGTCCCCGACCGACGTCGGCTCCCACCCCGCCGGCGGCGCAGCCTCCTGCTGCGCGGCGGCCAGGGCGACCATCCAGGCGCGCGCCGCCTCGATGTGGGAGCGTTCACCGGCGTGGGTGAGGTTCAGGGGTGGCGTCCATTCCTGGATCAGCCGTTTCTCGACCTCGCCGAGGCTGACGGGCGCGTCGGGGACCCAGACGCGCAACACCAGGTGCTCGACCATCCAGCGGGTCAGCGCCTCCTCCGACCGCTCGCTCAGGGCGAAGGTCGCCGGGCTCTTGCTCGAGGGCTTCTTCCCCGCACGCGGCACCGGCCAGAGCAGGGCGGAGTGCTCCAGCAGGGCTGCGAACGTCCTGCGGACGGTGGAGCGGCCGGTCTTGCCGGTGCCGAAGTGTTGCGCCACGTCCCTCTCGGCCAGGCTCGTCTCGGCCTTCCCGATGTACAGCAGCCCGTCCTCACCTACCGGCACGGCGGGCCCAAGCTCACGACGGACCCTCTCCAGGGCCTTCGCGTAGACGGCGTAGAGCCCCGGTGCGTCGGGGACAGGACCGAACCCGTCTGCCCAGGCGGCCACGCCCCATTCCGGGCCGCCGTCCCCAGTGAGCCGCAGCTCGAACACCGGGCCGTGGTCGAATGTGTGTGCCACGTCCTGGGCAGTCGCGTCCAGCCGCGCGGGGGTCAGTGCATGCGTCATGGCTCCATGATGGCGAACACATCGGACACGTTTGCCCGCGAACGGACACATACTTCACGGATCAACCGGCGCTGGGGCATCCTGAGCGCATGCCCGAGCAGCACAAGAAGCAGCAGCCCAAGACGCCCCCAGGGGCGCGTTCACGCGACCGCCTGGACCCGGAGGACTGGCGCCTTTACCTCAAGAACGCTGGTGACCTGCCCTCTAGCCTACGCGAACTGCTGGACACAGTGCGCGAGCAGTCGAAGGATGCGCTCGACGCAAACCGGGAGGGAGGCAGCACCCATGACTATCTTCTGAGAAAGAAGATGGACCTCATCGAGATGAAGCTGACGAAGCCCGACCTGACGCGGCAGGAGGAGGAACACCTCATGGCCATGGCAGATGAGCTCATCCACCTCGCCAGAGAAAAAGAGGCGGAGAATCGCCGATTCATCGCCGCACTACACCAGGCGAACGGGAAGATCATCCTCACGGGACTCGGCGTGGTCGCCGCCACAGTGGGCGCCGTCGGCATCGCTGCCGTCGCTGGACCAGAGGGGCTCAAGCAGGTTGGACAGCTACTGCCGCAAGTCGCCCAGCGGGCTATCCGGAAGTAGCCTCGGTTAGCCAATACTCCCGGCATTCGCGCACCCGACCATCTCGGCTCAGGCCTGCGCATCGGCCAGTACGGCGCCGACCTCGTCCGCGACCTCCCTGGATACCCGGCATCCACGATGTATGTGCATGAAGCGACTCTGCTGGGCGGTCCAGCAGCCCTCAGCGAGGAAGGGGGACGGGGCCTCCTCGAGCTTGCCGCGTTCCACTGGCCGTCACCACCAGCCAGGGCACGCCCCCGCCGTAGCGCCCCGCGGCCCTAGATGAGGTCCAACACCGCGAGAACGCCGACGCCCGCCGGGATGAACACGGTAGGTGCTGCGATAGGCGGCGCCCGGTGGTGATGACGGGTGCATCCTCGAACGGCCGACGCCACACCAACAGGCCGAACACCACCCCGGGATCGACAGGTACACGACGGAAGAGACGAGCCTGCCCGCGGACTGGCGGAGCAACAGGATCAGGTAGCACTCTACCATCGGGCGACCTCGCCGATGGCGGTCTTGATCACAGATAAATCAGCGACCTCTGCAAGATATCTGGCTATCTGCTCCATAAATCTCCGCGCCACCCACCCACCACCACCCCGGCCATCGACACCCGGTGACCAAAAGGGCGAGGGAAGTCCGATGCCCCTCGACAGCACGCATGAGTCGAATATCCCCTACCAATTAAAATCCACCGGCCGGATTATCGCAGAAAATGTCGCAGGAAGCATCTGATGCAGATTTCAAACGATTTCCATTAGGTCGCCGCGTGAGCACTAAATCCCGCGGTTCAGAATAAACGCATTAATCTGCAATCTGACGAATTAGGTCAGCCCTCTCTTCTTCGATAGACCCGCCAATCTGCTCGTCACTCTCCCTCGACACCTCCTCAACCTCATCACACCAATTCTCGTCCACCGGACCAAGAGGCCTTTCGCGAGTCTCCAAGTACGGAGCAAGGTACTCCTCGAGTGCAGCGTCTCTCTTGACTCGATTCAACCGGTCACTGGCAGCATTTGAAACCGCCGTCATATAAGTATGGGCAAGAACCTCACTGTCCGAGGAGGCGAAACCGGCGATTCGCTGGTAGTTATCAGGAGTGCTGCGCGCATCACTAACCAGATCGCCGAATTCAATAATTTTGCGCTTGAAATTCTCTGCAGCCGCACCACCCGGCTCCGGTATTACTTCGGCCCTATTTGCCAAGTAGATAATCAGCGTGTATGCGTCAGATTTGTTTTTGAATCGGCTGCGGCGAAATTCCGTAGAATACGTACCCAAGAAGGAGAATGCGCGCCCGAGTCGACGCACAAGGTCGGCTCTATCCTCAGGCCTCATCCCTAGCTTCTCCTTCACTGCGAAGAATTTATCAAGACCCTCCTTTTTATTGGGAAAGGATCTGGAGTCGAGAGAAAAGAGGATCTCTGCAACAAACTCATCATTCCTACGCCGAAGGTAGTCCTTGGGTGAAAAGAGGCCGATTGACCGAAGCGCCTCACTTGCCCCCGCAGTCTCCACAAGTTGAATCAACTCACCAGAAAATGCCGCATGCCGGAGCTCCTGCGGCTCCAGGGCCTCCACGGTCTTATTGAGGCGCCTAAAGATTTCCCGAAGCACGCCTTCATCCTGCTTTTGGAGGGTGCGAGCCACAAACCTAAAAGAACGGAACTTTTCCTTTAGGGAATCAGGAAGCTCAGAGAACCTTTTTCCACGCCAGTCAGGATGAATGTCCTCCTCGTCTCTGGACTCAAGGACGAATCGATCATCAATGAAGTCAATACACGCAGAAATTCTCTGCTGACCATCTACGACAATGAGCTGCTCATCACCTTCTGCGGACGTGAATGATTGAATGTACACTTCGGGGACTGGCAGCCCCCGCAAAATCGAGTCCACAAGAAAAGCCCGCTGGTCATCCCTCCAAACCATGTTGCGCTGAAACGCCGCGCGCAACACCAGGGAGGGGGGTTCGGAAACAGCCCTCTTGTAGAAAGAATTTACTGTCATACCCTCAGCATTAGTTCCTACCGGGGGGTCGAAAACATACTCACTCATTAGAGGATCCCTCCAATCTCGCGACGGCCACAGCGCCCTCCGCAACGTAGTTTCTTACACTCCAATAGTCTCGGTATATCCAAAGACCAATTTCCACCTCTCGCCCCAATTCTACAGAAACCATCTGTGCCAACTGGGACATGCCGCGGAGCCAGACTTCTCCATATGGCAAATACTCCACGAAATGGTTGACGAGAATCGCACCATCAAATAGACGCTTCTTTTGCCATTTGATGTTCTCGCGGAATTCTTTATCGAGCGCCTCTTGGGCTGGGTGGGAGATCGACCTCAGATGCCTCCAAGAGTCCTCGAAATACCTGTGAGAGATTATGGCAAGATCTATATCAGATTTTTCATCAAAGAGCTTGGGCTTACTTCTGCGCATTTTTTCCGGGCTCAGCGAGTACCCCAACGCCCCCGATCCGATGCAATACACACCATTTGCCTCCACACCCAGAAGGCGGGAACACTTGAGAGTGAATTTTCTCCAGAATTCTTCACTGAATGCAAAAGGGTCCGGGCGAAGGAAGTTTTCATCCACCCAGTCGAGTACGTCTCCGTTTCGGGGAATGGTATCCCACTGTGCGTAGATAATCATCACCTCAGAAAAGAGTTTTAGAACCCCCCACCCCCGCCATCCTGTGCGAGGTTGCTGAACCGACTGTAGTGCCCCTGGAACCCCACCACAATGGTTTTCGTGGGCCCGTTCCTGTGCTTGGCCACGATCAGGTCCGCCTCGCCGGCGCGCGGGGACTCCTTGTCGTACACGTCCTCGCGGTGCAGCAGGATGACCATGTCCGCGTCCTGCTCGATCGAGCCGGACTCGCGCAGGTCGGACACCTGCGGCCGCTTGTCCGTCCTCTGCTCACTGCCACGGTTCAGCTGGCTCAACGCGATCACCGGCACGTCGAGCTCCTTGGCCAGCAGCTTCAGGGCACGGGAGAACTCGGCGACCTCCTGCTGACGGGACTCGACCTTCTTGCCCGAGCTCATGAGCTGCAGGTAGTCGAGCACCACCATCTTGAGGTTGTTCTTCTGCTTGAGTCGCCGGCACTTGGCGCGGATCTCCATCATCGTCATGTTCGGGGAGTCGTCGATGAAGAACGGCGCCTCGTTCAGCCGCCCCACGGTCGCGGCGATCTTGGACCACTGGTCGTCCCGGATGGTGCCCTTCCGCAGATCCTGCAGCGCGATCGTCGCCTCGGCGCTCAGGAGCCTCATGGCGATCTCGTTCTTGCCCATCTCGAGGCTGAAGAACACGGTGGCCATGTTGTGGTGGATGGCCGCGGCCCGCGCGAAGTCGAGCGCGAGCGTGGACTTGCCGACGGCGGGGCGCGCCGCGATCACGATCATCTGCCCGCCGTGCAGGCCCTGCGTCAGCTCGTCGAAGTCGTAGAAGTCGGTGGGGACGCCCGTCAGGCCCTCCCCCTGGTTGCCGGCCGCCTCGATCTCGTCGACGGCGTGCTCCATGATCTCCGCGAGGCGCACGTAGTCCTCGGACTGGCGGTTCTCCGCCACCTTGTAGATCTCGGACTGCGCCTCGTTGACGATCTCCTCGACCTCGCCGTCGCCCTGATACCCCAGCTGGGTGATCTTGGTGCCGGCGGTGACGAGGCGCCGCAGGACGGCCTTCTCCGCCACGATCTCCGCGTAGAAGCTCGCGTTGGCGGCGGTGGGCACGGACTGGATGAGCTCGTGCAGCACCGCGGGGCCGCCCACGCGGCTGAGCTCCTGGCGCTTGTTCAGCAGGTCCGCGACGGTGACGGCGTCCGCGGGTTCACCGCGGCCGTAGAGGTCGATGATCGCCTCGTAGATCATCTCGTGGCTCGGCCGGTAGAAGTCGTGGCCGCGCAGCAGCTCCACCACGTCCGCGATCGCGTCCTTGGAGAGCATCATGCCGCCCAGCACCGAGCGCTCCGCCTCCAGGTCCTGGGGCGGCAGGAAGCGTTCAGAGGAACGGCCGCCGTCGTAGGAGCCCGAGTCTCCGTAGTTCTCAGTCAACGTCCGGAGACTCCCTTCCCACAGCCCGCACGACGGCGGCCCTCGCCGGTCTTCCCGGCCCTGATTCCTCTGTTGTCACCGCCCGTGCCGCCGCACCCTCCTGCAGGCGGACGGTGCGACGGTCCCCGGGGCGACGGTCCGAGCGGATGCGCGCCTGTCAGTGGTCACCTGCGGCCAATACCCGCCCTCGCGTTGGGGATACCACGCGACACTACGCGCGCCGTGGAGGCTGGGCAACCGCGTTTCCCACAGGCCTTGTGGACAACGTGTGGATTCGGCGGCGTGTCGTGTGGATCGCCTGGGGACCACGCTGGGGACAACTGCGCGACCACTCCCAGAATCCGGCTCTGACCTGGGACGATGCGATCCCCGGGTCTGTGGAGGAAGATTCTCCACCCCCCTTTCGGCCCCATCGGTACAACTTGACAGCACCCCCGTTTGCGCCCTCATCACACCGCCTGGTACATGCCTATCCACACCGTCGTCCACACCCTCCACAGCTGTGGACAACTCCTGTGGACAAGGTGCCCGGATCTGGGGACGGCGAAGTTGACAGCCTCTGCCCGCGGCCCCGGGACCTCCCCGCGCCCACCGCTCCCAGCCGCCCCGGACCGCCCGGCACCGATGACTCACGCACGCCAGTGACCCGCCCCAGAGTCAGTGGACGGAACGCGAGCACGGTGCTTGGCTGGAACCCGTCGTCGTGTCGTCCGCCACAGTGAGGAGTCCGCCGTGCCCCCGGCCACCACCGCCCCCTCCCCGGCCTCGCTCCCCCTCGACGGCGTCCTCGTCGCCGACTTCTCCCGCGTCCTCGCCGGCCCGCTCGCCACCATGACGCTGGCAGACCTCGGGGCGCGCGTCATCAAGGTGGAGCACCCCGAGCGCGGCGACGACACCCGCGGCTGGGCCCCGCCCCGCTCGGCGACGGGCGCCACCTACTTCGAGTCCGTGAACCGCAACAAGGAGTCGGTCGGCTGGGACCTGAAGGACCCCGAGGACCAGCGGCGGGCCGCCGCCCTGGCCGCCCGGGCCGACGTCGTGGTCCACAACCTCAAGCCCGGCACCATGGAACGCCTCGGCCTGGGCTACGACGACGTCGCGCGGGAGAACCCGTCCGTGGTCTATGCCGCCGTCTCCGGCTTCGGCGACCGCGAGGGCCGGGACCTGCCCGGCTACGACTTCATCGTCCAGGCCGCGGGCGGACTGATGAGCATCACCGGCGAACCGGACGCCCCGATGAAGGCGGGCGTCGCCCTCGTGGACGTGCTCACGGCCAAGGACCTCACCGCCGGCGTGCTCGCCGCCCTGCTGCGCCGCGAGCGCACCGGGGAGGGCGCGCACCTGCGGCTGAACCTGCTCTCCTCGCTGCAGGGGGCGCTCGCCAACCAGGGCCAGGCATGGCTCGGCGCCGGCGTCGTCCCGCGGCGGATGGGCAACGACCACCCCTCGATCGCCCCCTACCAGCTGCTGGCGTGCCGGGACGCGCCGCTCGCCGTCGCCATCGGCAACGACGCGCAGTTCCGCACCTTCGCCGCGGCCCTCGGCGTCCCCGAGCTCGCCGAGGACCCGCGCTTCACCACGAACACGGACCGCGTCGAGCACCGCGAGGAGCTGCGCACCGCCCTGGAGGACGCGCTCTCGGCGCAGACGGCCGCCCACTGGCGGGACGTGCTGCAGGCCGAGCGGCTCCCGGTCGGCCTCGTGTCCACCGTCGCCGAGGGCGTCGAGCTGGCCGAGTCCCTCGGCCTCGAGCCGACCATCGAGGTCCAGGACCGCTCCGGCACCCCCGCCGGCCGGCAGTTCCGCCACCCGGTGCAGTGGGACCCGCCCGTCGCGCACCCGCGCCACGCGCCGCCCGCGCTCGGCGCGGACACGGCGGCCGTCAACACCTGGCTCGACGCCCGCTGACCACCCCGCAGAGAGGACCCCCGCCATGACCACCCCGTTCCACGCCGAAGCCGACTCGTTCCTCGGCCGCGCCGACGTCGTCGGCCTGGACTCCCTGTTCTCCGCCGAGGAGAAGGCCGTCGCGCTGCAGGTGCGCGGCTTCGTGGACGAGCACATCCGCCCGCACATCGCCCGCTGGTACGACGACGCCGTGTTCCCGCGCGAGATCGTCCCCGAGCTGGGCCGCCTCGGCGTGCTCGGCATGCCCTACGAGGGCCACGGCATGCCCGGTCGCTCGGCGGTGGAGTACGGCCTCGCCGCCCAGGAGCTCGAGGCCGGCGACTCCGGCCTGCGCACCTTCGTCTCCGTGCAGGGCTCGCTCGCGATGGGCGCGATCCACAAGCACGGCTCCGAGGAGCAGAAGGCGCAGTGGCTGCCGCGCATGACCACCGGCGAGGCGGTCGGCTGCTTCGGCCTCACCGAGCCGGGCGCCGGCTCGGACCCGGCCTCCATGACGACGACGGCCCGCCAGGAGCCCGGCGGCGACTGGGTGCTCGACGGGGTCAAGCGCTGGATCGGGCTGGCCACCCTGGCCGACGTCGCGATCATCTGGGCGCAGACCGGCGAGCCCGGCGACGGGCGCGGGGTGCGCGGCTTCGTGGTCCCCACGGACACCCCCGGCTTCCGCGCCGAGGCGATCACCCAGAAGCTGTCCATGCGGGCCTCGGTGCAGTGCGAGATCCACCTCGACGGCGTGCGCCTGCCCGCCTCCGCGATGCTGCCGGCCGACTCCGCCGTCGGGCTCAAGGGCCCCTTCCAGTGCCTCAACGAGGCCCGCTACGGGATCATCTGGGGCGCGATGGGCGCCGCCCGCGACTCCTTCGACGCCGTCCTCGACTACGCGATGCAGCGGCAGCAGTTCGGGGTGCCGCTGGCCTCCCACCAGCTGACGCAGGCCAAGCTCGCGGACATGGCCGTGGCCATCGGCAAGGGCTACCTGCTGGCGCACCAGATCGGCCGCGCCAAGGACGCCGGCCCGCTCACCCCCGCCATGATCTCCGCCGGCAAGCTGGATAACTGCCGCGTGGCCATCGGCATCGCCCGGGAGGCCCGCGAGATGCTCGGCGGCAACGGCATCACCCTGGAGCACTCGCCGCTGCGGCACGCGAACAACCTCGAGTCCGTGCGCACCTACGAGGGCACGGACGAGGTCCACCAGCTCACGCTCGGCCGGCACCTCACGGGCATCGGCGCGTTCGCCCCGGCCCGCTGAGCCCCGCGCCCGGGCTCAGGCGTCGTCGGCGGGCGCCTCGGGCGCCGGGGCTTCCTCGGCGACGGAGGCGAGGATCGGGGTGGCCGGCAGCTTCCGCACGCGCTTGGGGCGGCGGGCGCGGGCGGGGATGAGGGCGCGCATGTTCTCGGTCTTGCCGAAGCAGAGCAGCCGGTCGCCCTCCTCGAGGACCTTGGTGTCCGCGGGGTTGGGGAACACGCAGGTGCCGCGGTGCAGGGTGAGCACCTGCAGGTCCTTCGCGAGCAGCCCGGAGTCCTCGATGGACTGGCCCACCCAGCCGGAGCCGGCGTGCACGGTGATCTCACCGACGCCGTACCCGGTGGACACGGCCAGGCGCTGGCGCACGTCGATGTCCGGGAAGCCGGCCTGGTCCGCCACGTAGTCGATGATCGCGCCGGCCACGTCCAGGTCCGTGGCGGCCTCGATGCCCTGCAGCCCCGGGGAGGAGTTCACCTCCATGACCAGCGGGCCGTGCTCGCCCTCGAGCATGTCCACGCCGGCCACGCGCAGGCCCATGATGTGGGCGGCGCGCACGGCGGTCTCCGCGTACGCGGGCGACAGCTCGACGCGCTCCACGGTGCCGCCGCGGTGCACGTTGGAGCGGAACTCGTCCCCCTGGGCCCGGCGGCGCATCGCGGCCACCACGCGGTCCCCCACCACGAGCGCGCGGATGTCCGTGCCCTTGGACTCCTCCACGAACCGCTGGATGAGCACCTGCTGGTTGGTGCCGTGCAGCGTCTCGATGATCGCCTCGGCCACCTTCTTGGTCGGCGCCAGGATCACGCCGATGCCCTGGGTGCCCTCGAGCAGCTTGATCACCACGGGTGCCCCGCCCACCATGTCGATCGCCGTGGAGACCTCGCCGCGGTTGCGCACGAACACGGTGGCGGGCATGTCGATCTCGTGCCGGGAGAGGATCTGGGTGGCCCGCAGCTTGTCCCGCGAGTTCATGATCCCGGCGGCCGTGTTGGGCGTGTAGACGTCCATCTGCTCGAACTGGCGCACCACGGCGGTGCCGAAGTAGGTCACCGAGTTGCCGATGCGCGGCAGCACGGCGTCGTAGCCGGAGAGGGGGCGGCCGCGGAACATCAGATCGGGCTCGTCCGAGCTGAGGTCGATGCCGAAGCGCAGGGTGTCCAGGACCTTCACCTCGTGGCCGCGCTCGAGCGCCGCGGTCTTCAGGCGCTGCGTCGAGTAGGCGCGCAGGGAACGGGAGAGGATGGCGAGCTTCATGACCGCTTTCCTGGGAGGATGAGGGGCGTGTCTGAATCTAAGCACACGGCCCCGGCCCCCCACGGCGTGCCCCCCACCGACGACGGCGCCGCTCGCCCGGGGCTGGTGGGCTGGCGCGAATGGGTCGGCCTGCCCGCCGCCCACACCCCCTGGATCAAGGCCAAGATCGACACCGGCGCCCGCACCTCGGCGCTCCACGCCTTCGGCATCGAGCGGTTCACCCGCGACGGCGCCGCCTGGGTCCGGTTCGAGGTGCACCCGTGGCAGACCTCGGCCGCGGACGCGCGGACGGCCGAGCTGCCGGTGGCCGACCTGCGCACGGTCCGCTCCTCGAACGGCAAGGCGCAGGAGCGCGTCGTCGTCGTGATGCCGCTGACCCTGGCCGGCCACACGATCGAGGCGGAGGTGACCCTGACCCACCGGGACGAGATGGGCTTCCGCATGCTCGTGGGCCGCACCGCGCTGGCCGCCGGCGGCCTCCTCGTGGACCCCGCCGCCTCGTACGTGGGCGGGCAGCCGCCGCGCGGCGTGCGCCGCCGGAACCGGGGACGCGCGTGAGCCCTCGCCCCGCCCGCGCCCCCTTCGCGTTCGGCGGGGTCGAGATCCCGGCCGGCCGCCGCCACGAGCTGTCCCTGCCGATCTCCCAGCTCATCACCGGCGCGGACGTCACCCTGCCCGTGCACGTGCTGCACGGCCGCGAGGACGGGCCCACCGTGTGGGTCTCCGCCGCGATCCACGGGGACGAGGTGGCCGGCGTCGAGATCGTCCGCCGCGTCCTGGAGCGGCTGCAGCCCAAAAACCTGCGCGGCACCCTGCTGGCCGTGCCCATCGTCAACGTGCTCGGCGTGATGGCCGGAGACCGCTACCTGCCGGACCGCCGCGACCTGAACCGCTCCTTCCCCGGCTCCGCCCGGGGCTCGCTCGCCTCGCGCATCGCGCACCTGATGATGACCGAGGTGATCGGCCGCTGCACCGTGGGCATCGACCTGCACACCGGCGCGGACCGCCGCTCCAACCTGCCGCAGATCCGCTGCGACCTGGAGGACCCCCAGACCCGCGCGCTCGCCGAGGCGTTCGGCGCGCCCGTGCTCTTCCACGCCCGCCTGCGGGACGGCTCCCTGCGCGCCGCGGCCCGCGAGACCGGCGCGCGCGTGCTGCTCTACGAGGCCGGTGAGGCCTGGCGGTTCGACGAGTACGCGATCGCCCCCGGCGTGGACGGGGTCCTGCGCGTGCTCGCGGCCCTGGACATGGTGGATCCCGCGGACGTCGGGCTGACCCCCGGCGACGACGAGGTGCCCCCCGCCGTCGACGCCACCGGCGAGAACGCCGAGTCCGTGGAGACGGACCCCGGCACCCACGTGGTGTGGCGCTCCGGGTGGGTGCGCGCCCGCGCCGACGGCCTGCTACACCTGGACGTGGCGCTCGGGCAGACCGTGCGCGCGGGCGAGCGGATCGGCGCGCTCTACAACTCCTTCGGCCGCCGCCTGGCCCACGTGAGCGCCGAGCTCAGCGGCGTGGTGGTCGGCCGCGCCGAGGCCCCGCTGGTGCACCGCGGGGACGCGCTCGTGCACATCGGCGAGCTCGACGGCCGGCCGACCACCACGCTGCCGGCGGCCGAGCCCGTGCGCTCCGGCGTGCGCGGAGGCCGGCCCTCCCACTACGAGGAGCGGGCCGAGCGCCTGCCCTGAGCGGCACGCGGCGTCCTGCGCGCGACTCAGACCTCCGGCGAGACGAACGCCGCGGTGTCGTAGTACGTGGCGAAGCGCTGCACCAGGTCCCCGGAGAACTCCAGCAGGGATACCCCCGCGTAGGAGACCTCGCGGCCCGTGGTGAGGGTGCCGGTGGAGGTCCACTCGAGGACGCCGAGGTCGCCCTCCTCGCGCACGGAGACGAACTCGGTGGAGAGGCTGGAGAAGACCTCGCGGTACTGCCGCCAAAACTCCTCGGGTCCCTGGTCGGCGCCGGAGGCGTCCTTCTCGGGGCGCTGGAGGGTGGCGCCCTCGGCGAACAGCTCCAGCAGCGGGGCGGCCTCGCCCTCGTCCATGCGGTGCAGGGCCTCGACGAAGCGGTCGGTGCGGGTCTCAGCGGTCATGGGTTCCTCCTGGGGTTCGGGCGGCCCGGGGCGGGAGGCCCGGGGTCCGCGGTGGTCGCCAGCGCATCACTGATCCGCCGCTGTGCCCACCCCTGGGGCGCGCCCAGGATGCGAGAGGAAAAAGTCCTCGCTCAGTGGCGGCTGATCCCTGGACACGGGGGGTGCCGTGGCGGTCCGATGGGAGGTGTCGTCAGGCGGGCATGTGGAGCCGCCCGACGGCCGATCGTTCCACCCCTCCTCCGAAAGGCATCATCATGCTGAAGGCCATCTCCTCCATGGGCATCAAGTCCGACCACATGTACACCGCCGGCCTGGCCTCCGTCGGCCTGTCCTGGGTCGCCTGGGCCGTCTCCCGCTTCGGCGCCGACGAGCCCAAGCCCCAGGCCGACCGCTGGGGCCTGTTCACCGGCGAGTGGGCGCCCACCTTCATCGCCCTCGGCACCGCGCTCAAGCTCGAGGAGCAGAACGCGCGCTCGCTGACCAAGTGACCCGCTGACCCGTGGGACCGCCGGCACGGCGGCTCCACGGACTCCACGGCCCCGTGCCGTCCGGCGAGAGCCGACGGCGCGGGGCCGTCCCGTGTCCCGGAGCCCTAGGCCGAGGGCCGCCGGGCGATCTCGCGACGGCCGTGCACGAGGGCGTAGTACCCGGCCAGGGCCGCCACCAGCCCCGCACACGTCAGGAACATGACGGGGATGCCCGCCGCGGCCACCAGCACGCCCAGCACCACCGGACCCAGCCCGGTGCCCAGGTCCAGCAGCAGGAAGTACGTGCCCATCGCCACCCCCACCGACGACGGCGGCACCACCTGCGCCGCGATCGTCTGGAACACGCTGATCCCCGGCCCGTAGCTCAGTCCCAGCACCGCACGGCCAACGATGGTCCCGGCCGCGAAGAGCACGAAGAACAGGCCCGGCAGCGTCGGGGCCAGCCCCTGGCCGGAGGCGTAGACGCCCACGAACGTCAGGATCCCGCCGTAGGCGAAGCCGGTCGCCATGGCCACCACGGCCACCGGGGCCGCCTCCAGGGAGAACACCGCCGCGCGGTGCAGGCGGAACCGGCCCATCCGCTGCCCCTCCGGGACGCGCAGCAGCAGCGAGACCAGCAGGGCCGCCGTCGTGAGGCCCGTGCAGGCGAGGAACAGGGCGTCGTGCCCGGGGCCGCCGGCCAGCTGGAACGCCAGGACCGGCCCCACCGCGCCCGCGATGGTCATGGCGGTGGAGAACCAGCCGGTCCCCTCGGAGCGCCGCGCCGGCGGGACGATCGACTGCACCGTCGTGGCGAGGACGGTGCCCGCGGCCCCGAAGCACATGCCCCCGGCCCCAGGCAGTGGCGGCCGGGGCGGTGGTCACGCGGGTGACCACCGCCCCGAGCACGAACGCCCCCACCACCAGGCCGGCCTACGCGTCGGCCGCGCCGAACCGCAGGACCGCGTACGCGGCCATCGCGGTCATGAGCGAGTAGAAGATCATGGCCACGAAGAAGTACGTGACCCCCACCAGCACGAACTGCCGCGTCCACAGGCGCTGCGGCGGCGCATCGGCGGGCACGGGGTGGGGGAGGTCGGCCATGTCCGCCATTGTCCCCGGTCCGCGGGCGGTCCCACGCACGACGACGCCCCGCCCGTTCCAGCGGAACGGGCGGGGCGTCGTCGTCGGTCTCCCGGAGAGGCCGGACGGCGTCCGGCGCGGGGCCGGCCGCCCTCAGAAGCGGATGATCACTTCGTGGAGCCCTTGGCGGCCACGACCTGCAGCTGGACGGTCGCGATGACGTCCTCGTGCAGGCGGACCTGGGCCTCGTGGTTGCCCACGGACTTGATGTGCGCCGGCAGGGTGATCGAGCGCTTGTCCACGGAGCCGAGGCCGGCGGCCTCGATCGCCTCGGCGACGTCGGCGGTCTGGACGGCGCCGAACAGGCGACCCTCCGCACCGGCGGTGCGCTCGAGCTTCACGGTGGCGGACTGGAGCTGCGCGGCCTGGGCCTGCGCGTCCTCCAGGTTCGCCACGGCGCGGGCCGCGCGGGCCTTCTGCAGGGACTCGACCTGCTTCTCCCCGCCCTTGGTCCACACGGTGGCGAAACCGCGCGGGAGCAGGTAGTTGCGGGCGTACCCGTTCTTGACCTCGACCACGTCACCGGAGGTGCCGAGACCGGCCACTTCCTGGGTCAGGATGAGCTTTGCCATCTGGGTGTTCCTTCCTTCGCTCGCTCGATCAGCCGCGGCCGGCGCCGGCGTAGGGCAGCAGGGCCACCTCGCGGGCGTTCTTGACGGCCTGGGCGATCTTGCGCTGCTCCTGGACGGTCACGCCGGTCACGCGACGGGCACGGATCTTCCCGCGGTCGGAGATGAACTTGCGCAGCAAGGCCACGTCCTTGTAGTCGATCTCGGTGATCTTGGCGGCCTTGAGCGGGTTGGACTTCGGTTTGGGCTTGCGGAGTTCAGCCTTCGCCATCGTGGTGCTCCTTCAGAGTTCTCTGGAGCCCGCAGAACGGTTCTGCGGGATGGGATCACGCGGCGTCCCGTGCGGGGCACGGGGCCGTGTGCAGTGCGGCCCGGCGGTGCCGGGTCGCGGGTGGGATGGGCCGCCGGGGCGGCCCTCCGGGCAAGGTGCGCCCGGACGGAGAGGTCCGTGGTGTTCCGTGTCCGTCGCGGCCGCGGGGGCCGCGCCCGGTCAGTGCAGGATCAGAACGGGGGCTCGTTGGAGGACGGGGTGTCCCATCCGCCGCCACCGCCGCCGGACCAGGGGTCCTGCGGTGCGGCCTGGCCGCCGCCCTGCTGCTGGCCGCCCCAGCCGCCGCCCTGCTGGGCGCCGCCGAAGCCGCCGTCGTTGTTCCCCCCGAAGCCGCCGCCGGCCGGGGCGCCGCCGAAGCCGCCCCCCTGCTGGCCGCCGCCGAAGCCACCGCCGCCGCCACCGCCGCGCTGGGCGCGGGTGACCTTGGCCGTGGCGAACCGCAGCGCCGGGCCGACCTCGTCCACGTCCAGCTCCCAGCTGGTGCGACGGTTGCCGTCCCGGTCGTCGTAGGAGCGCGCCCTGAGGCGGCCCTGCACGATCACGCGCATGCCCTTGGTCAGCGACTCCGCCACGTTCTCCGCGGCCTCGCGCCAGACCGAGCAGCGCAGGAACAGCGCTTCGCCGTCCTTCCACTCGTTGGTCTGGCGGTCGAACGTGCGGGGCGTGGACGCGACGGTGAAGTTCGCGACGGCCGCGCCGTTCGGGGTGAAGCGCAGCTCCGGGTCGGCGGTGAGGTTGCCGACCACGGTGATGACGGTCTCGCCTGCCATGGTCACTCCTGTCTTCGGGGGTTCTGCCGGTCAGTGACCGGATCCGGGGATCCGGGACTGCTCAGCGGGGTTCCGGTGGGGGCGTCGGGGACTGATCCGATGCTCTCAGACCCTCCGGACACGGTACGAGGATCACTCAGCGGTGATCTTCTGCTCCTCCGGACGGATGATCTTGGTGCGCAGGATCGTCTCGTTGAGGTTCAGCAGACGGTCCAGCTCCTGGGTGGCGGCCGGCTCCGACTGGAAGTTGACGACCACGTAGATGGCCTCGGACTTCTTCTGGATCTCGTAGGCGGTCTTGCGGCGACCCCACACGTCGATGTTGTCGACGGTGCCGCCGGCGTTCGTGACGACCTCGAGGTACTTCTTCAGGGTCGGCTCCACGGTGCGCTCGTCGACCTCAGGGTCGATCAGCACCATCAGCTCATAAGCACGCATGCGAACCCACCTCCTCTGGGCTTGCGGCCGCGGTCTCTCCGCGGCAGGAGGTTCTGTGCTCGTCGTCCGTGCGATGCTCCGCGCTCTTCGGCGGCACACAGACAACCTGATCCATCCTAGCAGTTCGAGGGAGGGGCACTGGCGCGGCGCCCACGCACGCGGGCGCCTCCCGCGCCGACGCCTCCCGCGCGTCGAGCCCGCGAGCCAGATGATTCGGTCGTTTTCCGGCCGCTTCTACGACCGAAATCTCTGGCTCGCGGCCATCCAGGAGCAGAAATCTCTGGCTCACGCCCCCCCCCCCCCCACGCGCAGCCTCACACCCCGCGGAAGAACTCCCGCACGGCCGCCGCCAGGTGCTCCACGTCCCGCACGCCGCACATCTCGCGCGCCGAGTGCATGGACAGCAGACCCAGGCCCACATCCACGGTTCGGATGCCCAGGCGGGTCGCCGAGATCGGGCCGATGGTGGAGCCGCAGGGGACGTCGTTGTTCGAGACGAACTCCTGGAACGGCACCCCCGCCACGCCGCACCAACGGGCGAACGCGGCCTCACCCCCGGCGTCGGTGGCGTAGCGCTGGTTGGCATTGATCTTCAGCAGCGGGCCGTGGTTCACGCGCGGGTGGTTCACGGGATCGTGCCGCTCGGCGTAGTTCGGGTGCACCAGGTGGCCGGCATCCGCGGACAGCAGCCAGGACCCCGCGATCGCCCGCGCCCGACCCTGCCCGGCCACGCCGAGCGCCTCGAGCACGCGCCCCATGACCTCCTCGAGCAGCGGCCCGGCCGCCCCGGACCGCGACGCCGACCCCAGCTCCTCGTGGTCGAACGCGGCGAGCAGCGGGATCACCGGGGCGTCGGCCGCCTCACCGGCCACCCCGCCCGCGACGGTCCCCTCGTACGCGATCGCACCCTCGGCGCCGCCGTGCTCGCGCGCCAACTCCTCGAGCGCCGCGAGGCCCGCGTGCACCGAGCTCAGGTTGTCCAGCCGGCCCGACGCGAAGAACTCGCCCGCCAGCCCGAAGAGTCCGGGCGCCTGGGCGTCGGCCACCACGACGTCGTGCCCGCGCACCGCGGCCGGGTCCACACCGGCGGCGGCCGCGAGCGCGGTCAGCACGTCACCGGGCACGCGGGCGGCCAGACCGTCGGCCTCCGCCTCGCCGGCGCCCTCGCCGCGCGGGGCGAGCGCCCCCACGACGGGGTTCGTGTGCCGCTGCCGCTTCAACGTCAGCCCCTCGTTGACCTCGCGGTCCAGGTGGATGGCCAGCTGCGGGATGCGCCCCACGGGCCCGGTCGCGGCGAGCACCTGCGTGCCGTCGTCGAGGGCGAGACGCCCGGCGAAGCGCAGCTCGCGGTCCAGCCACGAGTTCAGCAGCGGGCCGCCGTACACCTCGACGCCGGCCTGCACCCAGCCGTCGGCCGTCACGGTGGCCGGGTTCGGCTTGAGCTTGAACCCCGGCGAGTCCGTGTGCGCGCCGAGGACGCGGAACACCGGCACGACGCCGGCGCTCGGCCCCGCCTCGTCCGGCCCGGCCGCGCGCGCCTCAGCACCCTCGTGGCGGCCCAGCGCCCGGGCACCCATCGGCACGATCCAGGCCACCGCCGCGCCGTCGCGCACCACCACGTAGCCGCCCGGGGCCGCCGGGAAGTCGGCCGTCTCATCCAGACGGGTGAAGCCCACGGCCTCCAGGCGGCGTGCGACCTCCTCCGCGGCGTGGTAGCTGGAGGGCGAGGCGGTCACGAACTCGGCCAGGTCCCGCAGGTGGGCGGGCAGCTCGGCGACGGTGTCACGGGTCACGGGGGTCATGCCCCGACCGTACCGCCCCCACCACCCCGTCCGACTACCCTGGCCCGAAAGCGGCCCCGGCCGCATCGCCCGCCCGTCAGCGCAGGAGGAGCCCGCCGTGGACATCATGATCGCCGTCGCCGTGGGGGTCTTCCTCCTGGTGGCGTGGACCGTGGGCGGCTGGGCCATCGTGCGGATGGGCTTCACCCGGGACGGGGACGCGGCCCGCACCCCCGCCCACGACGACGGCGCCGCGCGTCCGGCGCACCCCGGCGCGGCCGCGGACCCGGCCACCGACCCCCACGTGATCTGGCGCGAGCAGATGAAGGCGGCCACGGCCGCCTCCGGGGCGCCGTGCGTCTGTCCGCCGCCGCCCCGCGAGGGCGGCGCCGCCGAGGCGGGGACGAGCGCGCCGCCGTCGTCCCCGGACTGCCCGATCCACCGCTGGGACTACGCCTGAACCGCGGCCGGCCGGCCTGAGCGCCCCCGGGCCGGGCCGGCGTACGCGCCGGCGAGCGGGTCGGCGTCCGGGTGGCCGCCGTGGTCGCGCTTCACGAGGTCCTCGGCCGGGTGCAGCATCTCCCACACGACGCGCCCGCACAGCCACAGCACCGCGAGGATGTGGGCGAGGATCGCGGCCACGTAGACGGAGTCGTCCATGGAGTGCTGCGGCGGGGTCTCGGCCACCCCCTTGGCCAGGTACATCCACACGGCGAAGAAGTGCAGCGCCTCCACCGTCTGCCACACCCAGAAGTCCCGCCAGCGCGGCAGGGCGAGCGCCAGGAGCGGGATCAGCCAGACCACGAACTGCGGTGAGTACACCTTGTTGGTGAGCACGAACGCCGCCACCACCAGGAACGTCAGCTGGGCCAGCCGCGGGGTGTGCCGCACCCGCACGCCGAGCACGAAGATCCCGAGGCAGCACACCGCGAAGGTCCCGTAGGCCAGCAGGGTGAGGGAGTCCTCCGGCACGAACGCCCACCCGGCCTGCGCGGCGGTCACGTCCCACGCGTGCCACACGCTGGACAGGCCCGGCCCGCGCTCGCCGGAGAAGGTGAAGAACACGGACCACGCCTGGAAGTTCACGGCCATGAGCGGCACGTTGACCGCCGCCCACGCCGCCACCGTGCCCCCGGCCGCGAGCAGGAACGGCCGCCACCGCCGCGAGCGCACCGCCAGGATCAGCAGCGGCCCCAGGATCAGCAGCGGATACAGCTTCATGGCCGCGCCGAGGCCGAACAGCACCCCCGCCGTCAGGGACCGGCCGCGCGACCACGCGTACATGCCGCACGCCAGCAGGGCCACGGCCCACAGGTCCCAGTTGATGGTGCCGGCCAGCACGATCCCCGGGGCCACGGCCACCATGAGCCCGTCCGTCCACCGGCGCCCCGCCATCCGGACGGTCAGCACCGCGACGACGGCCCACAGCACCACCACGAACCCGAGGTTCACGAGCCAGAACACCACCGTGCCCTGCTCCGGCGAGAACGGCAGCGCCTGCGTGATCCAGGCCGCCACCGAGCCCACGACGGACATCAGCACGGGGTACTCGAACGTGGAGCCCGCCCGGAACGGCGCCCACGGGTCCGCCGCGAACCCGCGCCCGCCGTAGAGCGCGGCCCAGTCCGAGTAGCAGCCCGCGTAGTAGACGTCCGGGGCGCCCCAGCCGTGCAGCAGGCACGGCGACTTCTGCAGCACGGTCACGACGGCGGCCAGAGCCACCAGCAGCCCCGTCAGCGCCACGGGCCCGGCCCAGGAGCCGGTCCCCCGTCCGGGGCCGTTCGCCGCGAGGCCGCCGGCGAGCTGGAAGCGGCCGCCGCGCTCGCCGGGGGCGGGCAGGGCCCCGGACGGTGCGCTGTCAGCGGAACGCCCGACGGCGGCACCCGGGGCGGTCACGGCGCCGCTCGGGGCGCCGTCCGCGGCGTGAGTGGGCGGCTCGCTGGGGGTCGCGGCATGCGCGGGGGCCGGTCTCATGCCCCCATCCTAGGAAGCCGCCCGGACACCGGACGGGCGGGGCCACCGTCGTCGGTCGTAGACTGGCGGGGTTGATCCCCGGGTGAGCGCCCCGCCGAACGGTGTGGGCCCCCTGTGCGCGCCCCGCGTGCCCGCACCCGTTCCGGACAGTCGAGGAGAGAACCAGACCGTGGCCACCAATCCCATCCGCGTCGCCATCGCCGGCGTGGGCAACTGCGCAACATCCCTCATCCAGGGTGTGGAGTACTACCGCGAGGCGAAGGCCACGGACACGGTGCCGGGCCTGATGCACGTGCAGTTCGGCGACTACCACGTGTCGGACCTCGACTTCGTGGCCGCGTTCGACGTGGACGCGAAGAAGGTCGGCCTGGACCTGTCCGAGGCCATCACCGCCTCCGAGAACAACACCATCAAGATCGCGGACGTGCCCCACGCGGACGTCACCGTCCAGCGCGGCCCCACCCTGGACGGCCTCGGCAAGTACTACGCCGAGACCATCGAGGAGTCGGACGCCGAGCCCGTGGACGTGGCGCAGGCCCTCCGTGACGCGAAGGTGGACGTGCTGGTCTGCTACCTGCCCGTCGGCTCGCAGCTGGCCACCGAACATTACGCCCAGGCCGCGATCGACGCCGGCGTCGCGTTCGTGAACGCCCTGCCCGTGTTCATCGCCGGCACCCCGGAGTGGGCCGAGAAGTTCACCGCCGCGGGCGTGCCGATCGTGGGCGACGACATCAAGTCCCAGATCGGCGCCACCATCACCCACCGCGTGATGGCCAAGCTGTTCGAGGACCGCGGCGTGACCCTGGACCGCACCTACCAGCTCAACGTGGGCGGCAACATGGACTTCAAGAACATGCTCGAGCGTGAGCGCCTGGAGTCCAAGAAGATCTCCAAGACGCAGGCCGTCACCTCCAACACCTCCGCGCAGCTGGGCGAGAAGGACGTGCACATCGGCCCGTCCGACTACGTGGCCTGGCTCGACGACCGCAAGTGGGCGTTCGTGCGCCTCGAGGGCCGCAACTTCGGCGACGCCCCGGTCTCGCTCGAGTACAAGCTCGAGGTGTGGGACTCCCCCAACTCGGCCGGCGTGATCATCGACGCCGTGCGCGCCGCGAAGATCGCCCTGGACCGCGGCATCGGCGGCCCGATCCTCTCGGCCTCGTCCTACTTCATGAAGTCCCCGCCCGTGCAGCACAACGACGACGCGGCGCGCGAGCTCGTGGAGGCCTTCATCCGCGGCGACATCGAGCGCTGACCCGCCCGGTCCCGCCCGGACCGTGCACGACGCCGGCCCGTCACCTTCCCCGTGGAGGTGACGGGCCGGCGTCGTGGTGGGGGCGCGTGCCGCCCCGGCCACCGCGCTCAGCGGCGCACGCCGAGCCGGTCCTCGATGGTGAGCCGGACGAGCTGGGCGTACATGGCCTGGCCGTCGGCGCGGGGGTGCACGCCGTCGGCGGAGAAGTCCGTGACGTGCTGCTTCGCCGTGGCGTCCCAGTCCGCCAGGACGATCCGGTCCGGGTGCGCCGTGGCCTGCGCCTCCATCTGCCTCTGCACGTCCGCGATCCAGTCCATCGGGCCGTGCGGCACCACGAGCACGAGCAGCCGGTCCTCGCCGACGGCCGCCAGGATCTTCTCCCAGTCGCCCCGGTGGGTGGTGCCGTTGGCGCCCAGGGCCACCACGACGACGTCGCTCAGCTGGCCGTCCGCCTTGAGCTTCTCGATCTCGTCCGCGGCGTCCCAGATCTGGTAGCCCACCTCCGCCTCGAGCAGCATCCCCGGCAGCTGCTCCATGAGCGTGGGCGCGGCCGAGAGCGAGACGGAGTCGCCGATCAGGGTGACGTCCGGGCCGAGCTCGGACGGCGGCAGGGCCGCGGTGAGCTGCTCCTTGGAGTACGTGGGGCGCGCGACGGCCGGGTCGCCGAGCCCGAGCCCGGACGGCTCGGCGGACGATCCGGGCGAGGGCGTCGCGCCGGCGGAGCCCTCCGCGTCCCCGGGGGCGGCCGAGCCGGGCGACCCCGAGGCCGACGCCTCGGCCCGCTTCGACTGCTCCGCGGCGCGGGACTCGCGAGCCGCCTGCTGCGCCGCCTGGGCGGCCTTGAGGGACTCCTCCGCCTGGGCGATGTCCTGCTCGAGCTGGGTCTGCGCGGGCGAGTGCACCACGGCGGCCACGGCCGCCGTGGGGACGGCCACGAGCCCCAGCGCCGTGGGGACGGCCACGAGCCCCAGCGCCGTGGCGGCGGCCGCGAGCCGGCCGATGGGCCCGGCCCCGCCCGTGAACGCCCGCCGAGCGGCTGCGCCCCAGCGACCGAAGGCACCCCTGAACCCCTCGTGGAGGATGGGCTCCTCGATCAGTCGGGTGCTCAGGTCGGCGATCAGGGCGGTCAGCAGCAGGATCGCGCCGGCGGCCACGGGCTCGACCCACCCGGGGGCGTCCACGGGCACCATCACGCGCATGATCACGAGCAGCGGCCAGTGCCACAGGTACGCCGCGTAGGAGCGGCGCCCCCACCAGCGCAGGAACCCGTTGCCCAGGGCGCGCGAGAGCGAGTCGCGCCGGTCACCCTGCACCACGTGCCAGACGATGAACGCGACGACGGCGGACAGGCCCGCCAGCACCCCGCGGTACGTGCTCGCGTGGCCGCCGTCGACCAGGGCGAAGCCCGCCGCGAGCACCGCGACGGCGCCCCACGCGACGGCCACCCGCGTGGCCGAGGTCCGCGGCTCGGGGCCGCCGTGCTCGGGCCGGGGCACGTGGGCCAGGCCGATCGCCACGCACGCGCCGAACAGCAGGCCGAAGGCGTGGGTGTCCGTGCCGAAGTAGAGGCGGGCCTGCTCGAACCCGTGCCACGAGCCCCAGGCCATCCACGCCGCGGAGGCCACGGCCGCGACCGCGACCGCGAGGATACGACGTCGGTCCGCCACCCGCCCCGAGTTCACCGTGCTGCGCGGCGGCCAGGTGAGCAGGAGCAGCCCCCAGAGGAGCAGGGGCCAGAGGATGTAGAACTGCTCCTCGATCGCCAGGGACCACAGGTGCTCGAACAGAGGCGGCGAGGCGCGGTTGAAGTAGTCCCCGCCCTCGAGGATCATCACCCAGTTGCTGGTGTAGGTCAGGGCGCCGAACCATTGGCGACCCAGGCCCGCGGGGAACTCGTCCACCGCCAGCCACGCGAGCGCGGTGGTGCCCACGAGCGCCATCAGCATGGCCGGGATGAGTCGTCGGACGCGCTTCATCCAGAAGGTGCCCAGCGCCACGCCCCGGCCCGCGTCCACACCACGGACCAGGCCGGTGGTGATGAGGAAGCCGGAGAGCACGAAGAACATGTCCACGCCCACGAACCCGCCGCGCAGGAAGGTGGGCCAGGCGTGGAAGACGAGCACGGCGAGCACCGCGATCCCCCGCAGCCCGTCGAGGGCGGTGACCCGGCCAGGGCCGCGGCTGACCCGCGTGCCGACCTTGACGGCGGGCACGCCGTCCTGGGGCGACAGGGCATGGCGGGGCACGGGCGCGGTGCGCTGGTCGGAACTCACAGCGGTCGATCATTCCATCCCGACCTGGATGGGCCAAAGCCTCCGGCTATCCCCCACCCGCCCCACCGCGTTGGGGGCGGTTTCCGGTGGTATTCCACTCCCAAAGCACCGGTTTCCGCCCCGGAAGCGGGGGGCGGGCGCCGGTCAGTGGTTCCGCAGCGCCTCGATGAGCTCGTCCTTGGTCATGGTGGAGCGGCCCTCGATGTCGAGCTCGCGGGCCCGCTTCGCGAGCTCGTCCTTGGTCCAGTCCTCGTAGGAGCCGGCCTCGCCACCGCGCTCGGCGACCTCGTCCCGGCTGTCCCGGGCGGAGGCGTTGGCGATCCGCGCGGCCTTCTCCTCGCTCGCGCCCTTGCGGCGCAGCGCCTCGTAGACCTCGGGGTCCTTGATGCTGGAGGTGCCGGGGCCCATGGGGGCGCCGTTCTTCTCGGTCTTCTTCTCAGCCATGCGGCCAGTGTGGTCCCGGCCCGACGACGGGTGGAAGGTCCGGCGCGCCGCCTCAGTCCTGCTGGGCCTCCGGCTGCTCGGCCCACCAGCGCCGCAGCTCCGCCTCGGCCTCGGCCTGCTCGTGCGGGCCCTCGTCGAGGCGCCACTCGAGCAGGTGGGTGTACGCCCGCCCCACCACCGGGCCCGGGCGGATCCCCAGCAGCGCCATGATCTGCTGCCCGTCCAGGTCCGGCCGCACGGCGGCGAGCTCCTCGGCCTCGGCGATCTCGGCGATGCGCCGCTCGAGGTCGTCGTACGCGTGGGCCAGCCGCTCGGCCTTGCGCCGGTTGCGGGTGGTCACGTCCGAGCGGGTCAGCGCGTGCAGGCGGGGCAGCAGGTCGCCGGCGTCGTGGGCGTACCGGCGGACGGCGGAGTCGGTCCAGCCGGCGTCGCCGTAGCCGTAGAACCGCATGTGCAGCTCCACCAGGCGGGCCACCGCCTTGATCGTGTCGTTGTCGAACTTCAGGGCGCGCAGCCGCTTGCGGACGAGCTTGGCCCCCACGGTCTCGTGGTGCCGGAAGGTGACGGCCCCGCCCTTCTCGAAGCGACGCGTGGCCGGCTTGCCGACGTCGTGCAGCAGCGCCGCCAGGCGCAGCACGGGGTCAGGGGTCGACGGCGCGTACTCGCCCTCCAGCTCCATGGCCTGCTCCAGCACGGTCAGGGAGTGGGCGTAGACGTCCTTGTGGCGGTGGTGCTCGTCCGACTCGAGCTGCAGGGCGGGCAGCTCGGGCAGGACGTGGTCGGCCAGGCCGGTGCGCACGAGCAGGTCGAGGCCGGCGCGCGGGTGCGCACCGCACACGAGCTTGACGAGCTCCTCGCGGACGCGTTCGGCGGAGATGATCGTGATCCGCTCCGCCATCGCGGTCATGGCCTGCTCCACCTCGGGGGCCACGGCGAAGCCGAGCTGGGAGGCGAACCGGGCGGCGCGCATCATGCGCAGCGGATCGTCGGAGAAGGAGTCCTCGGGGGTGCCGGGGGTGCGCAGCACGCCGGCGTGCAGGTCCCGCATGCCGCCGAAGGGGTCCACGAGCTCGAGGGCGGGCAGGCGCAGGGCCATGGCGTTGACGGTGAAGTCGCGGCGCAGCAGGTCGTCCTCGAGGCTGTCGCCGAAGGCCACCTGCGGCTTGCGGCTGGCCGGGTCGTACTGCTCGGCCCGGTAGGTGGTGACCTCGAGCTGCCAGCCGGCCTTGCGGAAGCCGATGGTCCCGAACCGCCTCCCCACGTCCCACGTGGCGTCCGCCCAGCCGGCGCCCACGGCCTCGGACGCGTCCGGGTCGGCGTCCGTGGTGAAGTCCAGGTCCGGCGACGGCCGCCCCAGGAAGAGGTCGCGGACCGGGCCGCCCACCAGGGAGAGCTCGTGGCCGGCGGCCTCGAACCTCCGCCCCAGCTCCACGACGACGGCGGGCAGGGTGGCGTCCGCGGGGAAGCCGGGGGGCAGCGCGTGGGTGGCGGTGGTCAGATCCATGATGCCTACAAGGGTGCCAGACGGTCCCGGCACGGGCCCGCGCGGGCCGGGCTAGAGTTGACGGCATGACCCGCCCCGATCCCTCCGCGCACCGGGGCGCCCCCCTGCCCTCCGCGCTGGGGGCGTGGCGTCGCCGGCCGCAGCCGCCTCTGCGCCCCGTCACCTCGGCCCCCGCGGGACCCCGTTCCGCCGGTGCCGCCTCCCTGCCCACGGTGGAGGAGGTCTCCGCCGGCGGCGTCATCGTCCGCGAGCATGACGGCGGCCTCGAGGTGGCCGTGATCGCCCGCTACAACCGCGGTGGCCGGCTCGAGTGGTGCCTGCCCAAGGGCCATCCCGAGGGCGAGGAGGACCACCGGCAGGCGGCCGTGCGCGAGGTGGAGGAGGAGACCGGGATCGCCGGCCACATCCTCGAGCCGCTCGGTGCGATCGACTACTGGTTCACAGTCGCCCGGCACCGCGTCCACAAGACCGTGCACCACTTCCTGCTGCGCGCCACGGGCGGCGAGCTGACCACGGAGAACGACCCGGACCATGAGGCCGTGGACGTCGCGTGGGTGCGCCTCGAGGACGTCGCGCGCCGCCTCTCCTTCGCCAACGAGCGCCGGATCGTCGACCTGGCCCGCCAGGTGGTCGACCAGCACTTCCCCCCGGGCGGTGCCCGGGGCCCCCGCCCCTGATCCACCGCCCCCGGCACGGGGCCTTCCGACCACGATTGGGTGACCCTTGAGCAGCAGACCCGCCCCGCGCCGAGCGCAGGACCCCGCCCACGCCGGCGTCGCCGACGAGGAGCCGACGACGACGGACCCCGCCCCCGCCACGGATCCGGCCGCCGTGGACCCCGCGGACGAGACCCCCGAGGGCGAGCGCCGCGCCGGCCGGTCCACAGCGATCATGGCCTCCGGCACGCTCCTCTCCCGCGTGCTGGGCCTCGTCCGTGCGACGCTGGTGACGGTGGCGATCGGCCTGTCCGCGGACATGGCCGACATCTTCGAGATCGCCAACTCCCTGCCGAACGTGATCTACCTGCTCCTGGTGGGCGGCGTGTTCAACGTCGTGCTCGTGCCGCAGCTGATCAAGCACGCCCGCGACGCCGACCGGGGCGCGGACTACACCTCCCGCCTGATGACGCTCGGCACGCTCGTGATGCTCGCCGGCACGGTGGTGGTCATGCTGGCGGCGGCCCCGCTCATGACGGCCCTGACCCGCGGCTGGTCGTCGGAGAAGCTCGAGATGGCCACCGTGTTCGCCCTGTGGTGTCTGCCCCAGGTGTTCTTCTACGGCATGTACGCGCTGGTGGGGCAGGTGCTCAACGCCAACGGGCGCTTCGGCGCCTACATGTGGGCGCCGGTGCTGAACAACGTCGTCGCGATCGGCGCGATCGTGCTGTACCTGGGCATGTTCGGGGCGTACCGGGCCGGGGACGACCTCGCCGGGTGGACGAGCGCACAGACGGTCGTGCTGGCCGGCGGCCACACCCTGGGCGTCGTGCTGCAGGCCGTGATCCTCTTCCTGCCGCTGCGCGGGCTCGGCCTGGGTCTGCGCCCGCGGTTCGGCTGGAAGGGCATCGGCCTGCGGGACACCGGCCGGATCGCCGGGTACACCCTGATCACGATGGTCGCCACGAACGTGGTGCTCCTGCTGTGCCAGCGGTACGTCACCTCTGCCACGGAGGCCCGCGACCGCGGCGAGCTGCGCATCCCGGGCACCGAGACCTGGAGCGCCGAGATGGCGCAGGCGGCCATCCCCGGTGTGGCCGCGTACAACATGGCGATGCTGATGGCCGTGCTGCCCCATTCGGTGTTCGTGCTCTCCCTGGCCACCGTGCTCTTCAACCGGCTGGCCCGCGCCATGGGCCGCCAGGACATGTCCGCGGTGCGGCGCACGACGGCGCAGGGTCTGCGCGCGTTCACCGTGCCGCTGATGTTCTGCCTCGCCGGCGTGGTGGTCCTGGCGGGCCCCCTGGGCCGCGTCTTCGGCTCGACGGCCGAGACGGCGATGGTGGCCGGCGTCGCGGTGGGCTCGGTCCTGCTCGCGCTGGCGCTGTCCATCCCGTTCCGCTCGGGCTCCTTCTACCTGCTGCGCGTGTTCTACGCCGCCGAGGACGCCAAGGTGCCGATGGTGGTCCAGGTCAGCGGCTCGCTCCTGATGCTGCTGCTCTCGTGGGCGGGCGCGATGCTGCTGCCGCTGTGGTCCATGGCCCTGTGGGTCGCGGTCGCCTCGTCCGTCTCGTACGTGTACCAGTTCGTCCTGACCCATGTGCTCACCGTGCGCCGGTTCGGGGACTACGGCCTCGCATCCGTGCTGCGTGCCCACGTCCAGACCGGCCTGGCCGCGCTGGCCGCGGCGGCCGCGGGCGTCGTCGTCGTGTGGCTGCTGGGCGGGTACACCGGCGGGTTCGCGTGGAACTCCATCGGGACGGCGCTGCTCACGTGCGCGGTGGCGGCCGTGGCGATGGGTCCGGTCTACCTGATGGTGCTGCGGGCCATGCGGTTCCCCGAGCTGGACGACGCCCTCCGGCCGCTCGTCGCCCGCGTGCCGGCGCTGGGTCGTCTGCTGCGCGTCGGCTGATCTCTGGCCGCGACGGCCACGCCACGTATCATCGGATTCCGACCCCGTCGTCAGGAGAAGAGCCCGTGCCCCAGCCCATCGCCGTCGGCGCCGTCCTGGGCGGCCGCTATCGCATCACCCAGCACGTGGTGACGTCCGCGGACCAGGACATGGTGTTCCTGGGCACGGACCAGGTGCTCAACCGCCGCGTCACCGTGCTCGTGGCCTCACGTGAGAACGCCACGCAGGTGGCCTCGTCCGCGCGGGAGCTGGCCACGGGCGAGCGCACCGACGACGTGCAGGTGCTCGACCTGGGGCTGTCCGAGGGCCGCACGTACCTGATCGCCGGCGGGGACCCCGACCCGGACGTCCTGCTGGGTCTGGCGTACCCGCAGGAGCTGTACGTGGAGCCGTTCCAGACGGACAGCCTCGGCTCCGAGCTGTTCGGCGAGTCGCGGACCGGAGACCCCCACGCCTACGACGACGACGAGGCGTACTACACCGACCTCGACCGCCGGCTCCGCGCGGACGAGGACGAGGCCCAGCGTCGTCCCGGGTTCCTGAACCGCCTCTCCGAGCGCCTCGCCGAGCGGGTCCGTCCCTCCGACGGCACCGCGGCGAAGGCGGCCGCCGGGGCGTCGGCCCTGGCCGCGGCGGACGCCGCCACCCGGAAGCAGCAGGAGGAGCGCGAGCGGGCGGAGCGGGAGGCCGCCGAGCGCGCCGAGCGGGAGCGCAAGGAGGCCGCCGAGCGCGCCGAGCGGGAGCGCAAGGAGGCCGCCGAGCGCGCAGAACGGGAGCGCAAGGAGGCCGAGGAGAGGGCCCGCGCCGAACGGGAGGCCGCGGAGCGGGCCGAGCGGGAGCGCAAGGAGGCCGCCGAGCGCGCAGAACGCGAGCGCCGGGAGGCGGAGGAGCGTGCCGAGGAGGAGCGCCGCGCCGAGGCCGAGCGCGCCCGTCGCCAGGCGGAGCAGGAGGCTGAGGATCGGGCCGCGCGCGAGCGAGAGGCCGAGCAGGCCCGGCTGGCCGCGGAGCGGGAGGAGGCCGAGCGCCGCGAGCTCGAGCGCCGGGCCGAGGCCCGCCGTCGCGCCGAGGAGGAGCGGGCCCGGGAGGCCGAGCGGCGCGAGGCTGAGAAGCGCGCGGCCCAGGAACGCGAGGCCGCGGAGCGGGAGGAGGCCGAGCGCCGCGAGCTCGAACGCCGGGCCGGGGCCCGCCGTCGCGCCGAGGAGGAGCGGGCCCGAGAGGCCGAGCAGCTCGAGGCTGAGAAGCGCGCGGTCCAGGAACGCGAGGCCGCGGAGCGCGAGGCTGAGAAGCGCGAGGCCCAGGCGGGCACCGCCGCACTCCCGGCCGTCGCGGCGGGGGCCGCCGCCGCACAGGCCCCCGATGCCGATGCCGACGGGGCCACGCCGCCCGTCGAGCCCGTCGAGCCCGTCGAGCCCGTGGCGGCCGAGAAGACCGACGCGCCGGAGCCGGTCGCCCCGGACACCGAGGCGATCCCCGTGCGGCGCCAGCGCCCCGTCCCCCGCCGAGCGATCGTGGCCGAGTCCGCGCCGCCCGTCCACGAGGAGTCCCGCGGCACGGCCGCGCCGGTGGCTGCCGGGGCCGGGGCCGCAACGACGGCCGCCGGTGCGACGGCCGCCGCCGCGGCTCCGAATGCTGAAGCTGCCCCGGCCACCACCGGGGGCGACGACGGCGCCACGGTGGCCGACCCGGGCGACGGCAACGGCCGCACGCGCGGCGGCGGTCCGCTGGCCCTGCTCCTCGTGCTCGGCCTGCTGGCCGCACTCGTCGTGGGCGGGGTGCTGCTGGCCCAGAACCTGCGCGGCGGGCCGGCCCCGCAGGCCGCGGCCGCGTCGTCCGAGTCTGAGTCTGCGTCGTCCGAGTCCGCATCGGACACCCCGTCGCCGTCGGAGAGCACCAGCCCCTCCCCCACCCCGACCAGCGAGAGCGCCGCGGCCGCCCCGCAGCCCGTCCAGGCTCTGCGCTCGGTGCCGGACCTGCCGGAGCACGAGGCCGAGCACGACGCGGACCTGAGCAACCTCATCGACGGCGACCCCACCACCGTGTGGCGCACCTTCGCCTACGCACGGCCGAACTTCGGCGGCTATGTGGAGAGCATGAACCTCGTGGTCCAGCTCGAGGAGCGCACCGAGGTGAACGAGGTGACCCTGCAGAGCACGGGGGCCACCGGTGGCGCCTGGTTCGCCTACATCGCCGACTCCCCCGAGGGCGCGAACGCCCAGGAGATCGGCAACGGCACCTTCGACCAGGACACCGTCTCCATCCCCGTGCCCTTCGAGGGCGCCGAGGCCGAGGCCGAGTACGTGATCGTCAGCCTCACCTCGCTGCCCCAGCTGGAGGGCACGACGTCGGACCTCCCGTTCGGCCTGCGCCTCGGCGAGATCGCCGTCCGCTGACCCCGCGCCCGGGCGACGGCGCGCCGGACCTTCCGGCCGCCGTCGCCGGACGTCGTCGCACCGCGGCCCCGGCACCGCGGAATACCCGCCCGTGGCTCCGCCGTTGTCCTGGAGGAGCGTCCACCACCCCGATCCACTGGAGGAACCCGTGGCCCCCACCGCCCAGGACCAGAGCGTCCACAACGTCGTGATCGTCGGATCCGGCCCCGCCGGATACACCGCGGCGATCTACACCGCCCGCGCCGAGCTCTCCCCGGTCCTGGTGGCCGGGGCGGTGACCGCGGGCGGCGAGCTGATGAACACCACCGAGGTGGAGAACTTCCCGGGCTTCCCGGAGGGTGTGCAGGGGCCCGAGCTGATGGCGAACCTCGAGGCCCAGGCCCGCCGGTTCAACACGGAGGTGGTCTACGACGACGTCGTGCAGGCCGACCTGACGTCGAACCCCAAGGTGCTCACGCTCGGCGACGGCACCCAGCTGCGCACCCACGCGGTCATCCTCACGACCGGCTCCGCCTACCGGAAGCTCGGCGTTCCCGGCGAGGAGCGCCTCTCCGGCCACGGCGTCAGCTGGTGCGCCACGTGCGACGGCTTCTTCTTCCGCGAGCAGGAGATCGCGGTCGTGGGCGGCGGCGACTCCGCCATGGAGGAGGCCCTGTTCCTCACGAAGTTCGCGTCCAAGGTGACCGTGCTGGTCCGCAAGGACGAGCTGCGCGCCTCCAAGGTGATGGCCCACCGCGCCATGGAGAACGAGAAGATCGAGTTCCGCTGGAACACCGAGGTCACGGAGGTGACCGGTGACGACAAGGTCAACACCCTCCGCCTGCGGGACACCCGCACCGGCGAGGCGTCCACGCTGGACGTGACCGGCCTGTTCGTGGCCATCGGCCAGGACCCGCGCACGGACCTGGTGCAGGGCCAGGTGGAGCTCACGGAGCACGGCACGATCCGCATCGACCATCCGTCCTCCCGGACCTCCCAGCCGGGCGTCTTCGCCGCCGGCGACGTCACGGACCACACCTACCGCCAGGCCGTCACCGCCGCCGGCTCGGGCTGCGTGGCCGCCCAGGACGTGGAGCACTACCTCGCGACCGTGGCCGATGTGGAGGAGGCCGCGCCGGCCGGCCCGGAGTCGGACGCGAACCCGGCATGAGCCACTGACTCATGACCCCTGACGGAGCGTCATGAATCATGTCGATAACACCCCTGTCCACCCTCGTCAGACACAGAACAAACCCCAGGAGGCTGCCATGAGCACCATCACCGTCACCGACGCCGACTTCGACCAGAAGGTCCTCCAGTCCGAGCTGCCCGTCCTCGTGGACTTCTGGGCCGAGTGGTGCGGCCCGTGCCGCATGCTCGGACCCGTCCTGGAGGACATGGCCGTGGAGCACGAGGGCAAGGCCGTGATCGCCAAGCTCAACGTGGACGAGAACCCGGCCATCGCCGCGCGTTACGGCGTCACCTCCATCCCGCTCGTCGTGGGCTTCCAGAACGGCGAGAAGGTCGCCGAGTCCGTGGGCGCCAAGCCCAAGGCCGCGCTGGAGAAGGAGTTCTCGGCCCTGCTCGGCTGAGCCCCTCCCCCACTCACCACGACGGCCCCGTCACCCCAGAGGGTGACGGGCCGTCGTGCGTTGATCTTCAGGACCAGCGGCAGGTGCCCGTGGACGCCGTCCGCGGGAACTCCGGATCAGGACTTCTTGCCCTTCCCCTTGCCGTCCTGACCGCCCTGGATGAGGTCCATGATGCGGTTCAGGTCCTCCACGGTGGTGAAGTCGATGGCGATGCGGCCCTTGCGCGCGCCGAGGGTGATCTTCACGGCGGTGTCCAGGCGGCTGGTGAGCGCGGTGGCGTAGTGGTCCAGGCGCTCGTGGCGGGCGTCGTCCGTGCTGCGCCGCGGCGTGCGGCCCGGCCGGAGCCCGCCCTGCAGCTGCGCGACCGCCTCCTCCGTGGACCGGACGGACAAGCCCTCCGACTGGATCCGCTGCGCCAGACGCTCCATGTCCGACGGGTCCGTGAGACCGAGCAGCGCACGCGCATGGCCGGCCGAGAGCGTGCCGGCGGCCACGCGGCGCTGCACGAGGGGCGGCAGCTTGAGCAGCCGCAGCGTGTTGGAGATCTGCGGACGAGAGCGGCCGATGCGCTGGGACAGTTCCTCCTGCGTGCAGGCGAAGTCCTCCATGAGCTGCTGGTAGGCGGCGGCCTCTTCGAGCGGGTTCAGCTGGGAGCGGTGCAGGTTCTCCAGCAGAGCATCCCGCAGGAGGTCCTGGTCCGGGGTCTGGCGGACGATCGCCGGGATGGTGTCCAGGCCGGCCTTCTGGGTGGCGCGCCACCGGCGCTCTCCCATGATCAGCTCATGGGGGGTGGGGCCGTCCACCTCGCGCACGACGATCGGCTGCAGGATGCCGACCTCGCGGATCGAGGTGACCAGTTCCGCCATGTGGTCCTCGTCGAACACCTCACGCGGCTGCCGCGGGTTGGGGTGGATGTCCCCCACCGGGATCTCCCGCAGGACCGCGATGTCCGCGGACACGGTCCCCTCGGTCGCGGCGGACTCAACGCTCGAGTCCCCCGGTTCCTTCCTCGACGACGTCGCGGAGGTGGCACGCTTGCTGGGCGCCTTCACCGTCGGCATGGCCGGACGCCCCTTGGTCGGCCGCGCCGCGGGTGCATCCTCGGACTCTGCGGAGAAGAACACGTCGACGGGACGCTGCGCGGGTCGCGAGGCACGCTTCGACGAGGTGGGCCCTGCCTTCGTGGCGGACGTGGCGTTCCTGCCAGTCGCAGCCGTTGATTTCCCGGCCTGTGTCGTTCGGCCCGCGGTCTTCCGCTGCGAGGCCGACGGGGCGGGCTCGTTGGACCCCCCTGGCGTCTCGGTCGTCGCGGTGCTCCGCGTCGATGTCGTGGTGGCCTCCGCTGCCGCGGCAGCCTTCGGGCCGCTCTTCACCGGCACCGCAGAGTCCTTCGGGGAGGTGGCCTCGGCGTTCTCTTCCGGGGCTTCTACAGTGCTCTGGATCAGGGCGCCGAGGCCTCGCCCCAGGCCTCCTCGACGGCTCGTCTTCAACGGGTCCTCCTGCAGTGAGTGGGTCTGGGATCAGTGTAGGTGAGCGGCCTGGTCTCGATGGTCCCGGGCGGCGGGAAGACACTTCTCAAGGTGCTCTGGCCCTGACCGCCGGGGGGCGCGCGAGGGCCTGACACGTGCAAGGGGCGCGGCGAGGTTCGGGCCTCGGTTCTGGGGTGAGACGTCCGTATTGGGCCCGGACGGCAGGATGTGGGCGCGCGGACAGCACCTGCCGCGAGCGTGAGTGTTTCACGTGGAACACTCATAGTGGGGGCGCTTCGGAAGGGTGCCGCTGCAATCCTCAAGACCTCCTCGTGTTCCCTCTCGAAGTTCACTCGTTTCACATGAAACGCGAGCCCGCGTCGACGAGCGGACGGTATCAGAATCACGGCTGTCAGTTTGTTGTTCGTGTTCTCCCCGGCCGATCAGCCCTCCGTGCGGACGGTACTCAGATCGCTGGCTACCCGCATGATGTATGTGCTTCATCGGACGCGCAATGGCGGACCAGCAGCGAAGCACTCGTGCCACTTCCCCGCGGTGTGATGTGAACACTCGAATCGCCGAACGGATGAGCTCGGCCTACTCGTCGCTTCGCCGTCAGTGCTTCCTTACACCCGCGCAGCTCACGAATTGAACGCTGCCTCACCATCCGCGTTTCACGTGAAACACGGACGAGTCTGTCATCCAAGTACGACATGAGTTCGGGTAACCCACGTGCTCGCTCACCCGCGAGTCAGTGCCACATTACTGCGCCATTCTCGGTCAGCTCGCTCCCGGCACGGATCGTGTGCTCCCTGGATCGCCTGGGATTGTGACCTCGCGGCACGGCGCTTTCACCCGAAGCTCATTTCACGTGAAACGTATCGTTCGAAGATTCGACCATGCACTCGTGCCACGGAAGTCCGCCCACGAGCGGGTTGCATTCAGATACTGGCGTCCATAGGAGGCGTGAGATGCGTTCGAGGTTCAGACTCCTCGCGCTGCTGGCGTCGTGACCCGGGCGCGTCGAGCGCCGGACGTCGGTCGTTCGGTTTCACGTGAAACGTGGCGGCGTACTGGGCACGAACGCCGGGTCGCGGGTCCCATGTCGCGCAGCTTGCACCGACTTGTGCCGTTGACCGTACTGTTCGATGTAGTCGCTGCCGTCAGCAGCGGCCGTACAGACATATGGCAGGCCGTTCCGCCCGACAGACCGGGCCCATTCCTCCCGTCTGCCCATTTTGCCCATTAAGTTTCACGTCCGACTCGTGTGGAACCGGGTCTTCACCCGTCCGTCCGCACGCGGCTCCCTCCGGGGATCGACGCTAGATCTACGCGCGAGCATCGTGTTTTACGTGAAACCCCCGGCCACCACCTGAGTGATCGACGTCCTGCTTCCACGTCGTTGCAGGGGTCAGAACCGTGTGGCCTGAGCGTCCCGCACTGAGCTGATGCGGGTTTCCCGGGGGAGGGGACCCAGGCTGACTCAGCATTCCCCTGCCGACCCCGTACCTAGCCGTCGGGCCGCGCTGGGGATTCGCCAGACCAACCAGCGCCATGGTGGCACCCACGGCCACCTACCCACGGCGTCCCCTTGTCCACAGATCTTGTCCACATATCAACATCGACGATAGCCGCTAACCACTGCTGACTCCGCAAAGTGCCAGCTCACATGCTTGTCTTTGTATACATTGGGGGCGTGCGGCCGCCCCTCTTCGCCGGACTCTCTCCTACTCCGTACACAGGAATGCACAGTAGAACTGTCCTTCTGGCGCCGCCGTTCGGCCCCTCCAACTCAGACGAATCACAGCAGCCCACCATCGCCGCTGACGTCTGCTCTCGCACACGCTGACGGCAGACCGGCCGCGTGCCTCGCGGCGACACCACGGCCCGTGCTCCGCTCTGGCCCCGATTCCCTGCACGTCACCGACGGCGAGGAGGTCTGACCGTGGGGGAGAGGGGGCACCCAGTCACAGCACCCGGCCTGCTCGCTGGCTGCATCCTCGAGGCTGCAGCGCACCCGGGTGAAGGAGGAGGGACGGATTATACCCTGCACGGCCGCGCCCGGCGGCCAGGACGTTCCCCACGCGTCGCGCAGCCCTCGCGGAGCACTTCAACGCAGCGTGCACCGCCGGCCCCCACACAGCCGCCGTCTCCGCCCCGCCGCCATGCCGTTCACCCCGTGAGTTCGTGCGTCGCCGCCCGCGGCTGCACCCAGGCCTCGCGACAGGTGCGCCTGGCCGGCGGCGGAGGCGCCGGCCCAGCGGAAGAGAGGGGAGCGGGACAGATGGGAGCGGTCCACCACGGGCACCCCTCCCCATCGTCCCGCCGCGGCGGCACCACGCTCGCACCCTCAGAGAAGGTCGTTTCACGTGAAACACGAACTTCCGATATGCCCAGCGTTTCCGCTTGTCTTTTCACCCCCCATCTTCCGGGCCACGCTCACTCACGACGAAGCCCGCCGGGGGATCGCTCCCTCCGGCGGGCTTCGTCGTCGTCAGCAGCGCCATTTGGCGACCGCAACAGCGGGTCGCCTGGGCGTCAGCTCTTCAGGGCCGTCGGCGCACCGCGGCCGGCGATCTCCGCGGCCGCCTCCCGGTACGCCACGGCGCCGGCCGAGGCCGGGTCGTAGGTCAGCACCGTCTGCTGATAGCTGGGGGCCTCGGAGATGCGGACGTTGCGGGGGATCGCGGTGTTCAGCAGCTGCTCCGGGAAGTGCGTCCGGACCTCCTCCGCCACCTGCACGGCGAGGTTGGTCCGCGCGTCGAACATCGTCAGCAGGATGGTGCTCACCTGGAGACGCGGGTTCAGGTGCTTCTGGATCATCTGCACGTTCTTGAGCAGCTGGGAGAGGCCCTCGAGGGCGTAGTACTCGGCCTGGATCGGGATGAGCACCTCCTCGGCCGCCACGAACGCGTTGACCGTCAGCAGGCCCAGGGACGGCGGGCAGTCGATGAACACGTAGTCCAGCCGCTCCTGGCCGTCCTCCTCGCGCCAGGCGGTGTACGCCTCGAGCGCTCGAGACAGTCGCTGTTCGCGGGCCACCAGCGAGACCAGCTCGATCTCGGCACCGGCCAGGTCGATCGTCGCGGGCACCACCTGCAGGCCGTCCACGTCCGGGGCGTCCTGCACGACGTCCTGGATCTCCATCTCGCCCAGGAGCACGTCGTACACGGAGGCGACGTCTCCGGTGTGGGGGATGTTCAGCGCGGTGGACGCATTGCCCTGCGGGTCGATGTCGACCACCATCACCCGCATGCCCGCGCGGGCGAGGGCCGCGGCCAGGTTGACCGTCGTCGTCGTCTTGCCGACGCCGCCCTTCTGGTTGGACGTCGTGAACACGCGGGTGCGGTCGGGGCGCGTCAGACGGCGCCGCTGGAGCCGCGCGGGCTCCTCGACGTCGGCGCCGCCCTTCTCGGCGGTCCGGCCGGTCCACTTCTGGCGCAGGGCCCTCCAGGCCCCACCCCGGCTCTCCTGCTCCTGCGCCATGCGGCTCTACCTCCTGGGTCGCGGGTGTGCGGATCTGCTGCCGCCCGGCCCGTCCCGTCCCGGTGGGGGAGGGGTCAGCGGGGACGCGCGCTGACGCGCACGACGGTGGTGGTCTCGGGCAGCAGGCCCTCGCCCACCGTGAGGATCTCGGGCTCGGCACCACCATACTTGCGCAGGACCTTGCGGGCGGCGGCGATCTCGTCGGCCGCGGAGCGGCCCTTGATGGCCAGCAGCTCCCCGGCGCCCTGCAGCATCGGCATGGTCAGCGGCACGAGGGTCTTCAGCGCGGACACGGCGCGGGCGGTCACGACGTCGACGTCGAGGTCCCCGGAGACCTGCTCGGCGCGGCCGCGGATCACGTCCACGTTCTCCAGGCCGAGGTCGGCGACCACCATGTCCAGCCACTCCACGCGCCGCTCGAGCGGCTCGATGAGCAGGAACTGGCAGTCGGGGCGCGCGAGCGCGAGGCACAGGCCGGGCAGGCCCGCACCGGAGCCGACGTCGGCCACGAGCGCACCCTGCGGGAGGAGCTCCTCGACCACGGCGCAGTTCAGGACGTGGCGCTCCCAGAGACGGGGCGCCTCGCGCGGGCCGATCAGGCCCCACTCGATGCCGGTGTCCGCCAGGTGGGCCACGTACGCCTCGGCCCGGGGGAGGGCCTCGCCGAACAGCTCGACGGCGGCCGGCCGCAGCGCATCGGTCAGCGGCGGTGCCGGCTGTCCCACGGGTGCGGGACGGTCGCCCCGGTCCCGCGGATCCAGCCCGGGGCGCCGCTCGTAGGCCGAACCCTGCTCAGTCATCGGCGGAGATGACCACGTGCCGGCGGGCGCCCTCGCCCTCCGACTCGGAGGTCAGGCCGGCGTCCGCGACGACGTCGTGGACGATCTTGCGCTCGTACGCGCCCATGGGCTCGAGGTGCACGGGACCCTCGCCGGCGCGGACGCGCTCGACGGCCGCCTGGGCGGCGGTGCGCAGGGCGACGTTGCGGCGCTCCCGGTGCCCGCAGACGTCCAGGATCAGCCGGGAGCGGTGCCCCGTGGCGGCGAGCACGGCCAGCCGGACGAGCTCCTGCAGGGCCTCCAGGGTGCGGCCGTCGGGGCCGACGAGGCCGTCCAGGCGCTCATCGTGGTCCTCGGAGACGACGGACACGTACGTGCGCCCGTCGCGGACCTCGATGTCGATGTCCCCGTCCAGGTCCGCGATGTCGAGCAGCTCCTCGACGTAGTCCGCGGCGACGTCGCCCTCCTCCTCGAGGCGGCGCACCGCCTCCGAGACGGCGGCACCGTCCTGCTCCGCGACGCGAGAGCCCTGGCCCACGGGGGTCTCGACGACGGCGTCCTCGGCCTCGGAGGCCGGGGTCACGTTCTCGGCGGACATGCTCACTTCCTCCTGCGGTTCTTGCGCTGGGGCTGGACGCGCTGACCCGACTGGCGGACGACCTCACCGTTCAGCACGGCACCGCCGCGGCCCGCCTGGGTGTGCGCGGACGAGGGCGTGGCCTCGGCGTTCGACACCTTCTGGCCCACGGGGGGCAGGCCCTTGGCGGCGCGGCGCTCGTTGAGCTCCTTCTCGGCGAGGGAGCCCGGGGTCGGGTTGTTGCGGATGATCCACCACTGCTGGCCGACGGCCCAGAAGTTGGAGTAGGTCCAGTACAGGAGCACGCCGATCGGGAAGTTGATGCCGCCGATGCCGAAGATCAGGGGCATGGCGTAGAGCATGATCTGCTGCGTCTGCATCATGGGCCCGGAGAGGGCCTGCTGCGTCATGTTCTTCGTCATGAGCATCTTCTGCATGAAGAACATCGAGCCCGACATGAGCAGGATCAGCACGATCGCCGTGACGATCACGGGCCCGCTGCCCGGCGCGCCGAGCGAGTTCATGAAGGTGTCCGACATGCGGGCGCCGAAGATCGTGGAGCCCTCGAAGGAGCGGATCTGGTCCGCGGACAGGGCGTCCATGGCCTCGCCGCGCTCCGCCGCGCCGCGGGCGCCGATCAGCACCTGGTAGAGCGCGAAGAAGAACGGCATCTGGATCAGCAGCGGCAGGCAGGCGGCGAACGGGTTCGCCTTGTGCTCCTTCATGAGCGCCTGCTGCTCCATGGCCATGGCCTGGCGGGAGAGCTGGTCCTTCTTGCCCTTGTACTTGGCCTGCAGCTTCTGCAGCTCGGGCTGGATGGCCTGCATGGCGCGCTGCGCCTTGATCTGCTTGACGAACAGCGGGATCAGCAGGGTGCGGATGAGCACCACCAGCAGGAGGATGGACAGGGCCCACGTCCAGCCGGAGTCCGCGGGCAGGCCCGCAAACTCCAGGATGCTGTGGAACGCCCCGAGCAGCCAGGACATCAGCCAGCGGAACGGGGAGAGGATGGCTTCGAACATGGGGGTCAATCCTCCTGCGGGAGATCAGGTGGGATGGGAGGGTGGTTCAGGGCGAGGATGCGCGGCTGCCGGCCCGGCGGCCAGCGTCGGTGCCCGGGCGGGACCGGGTCCACGCCGCCGTCGTTCCAGGGATGGCACCGGCCGATGCGCCGCGCGGCGAGCCACGACCCCTTCACCGCGCCGTGCACGTGCACGGCCTCCAGCCCGTAGGCGGAGCAGCTGGGGAAGAACCGGCACACGGGTCCGTACAGCGGGGAGACCACGGCCCGATAGACCGTGAGCAGGCCCGCCAGCAGGGCGGACGGCAGCGCGCGCAGCGGCCCCCACTCACGGGAGGGCTCGAGCACGACGAAGGGCGAGGGCGTGACGGTCATCTACGCGTGCTCCGAGGCGGCGGGCAGGTGCGGCTTCAGGGCCTTGCCGAGCGCGCCGACGGTCTCGCGGCGCAGCAGCGCGTAGTCCGCCTCGGCGGCGGCCGGCAGCGCGCGGACCTGCACCAGAACCGGCAGGTCGCGCAGCGGGGGCAGGCGCATCTGATCCGCGACGACGGCGCGCAGCCGCCGCTTCACCCGGTTGCGGGTCACCGCGTTCCCCACGGCCTTGGACACGACGAACCCGGCCCGCGGCCGAGGGGCGCTCGGCGACGTGGACCGGGTCTGATCGGGGTCCGTGGCGACGCTCACCACGACGGTGCGCCGACCCGCGCGGGTGCCGGTGCGACCGAGGTGACGGAACTCCGCGGGCGTGCGGACGCGACGGTCACGGGGCAGCACGGGGCGCGCCGTCCCTGGACCGAGGTCCTCAGGCGGACAGCTCGGCGCGGTTCTTGCCGCGGCGAGCGGACAGGATGGCGCGGCCGGCGCGGGTGCGCATGCGGGCACGGAAGCCGTGCTTGCGGGCACGACGGCGGTTGTTGGGCTGGAACGTGCGCTTGGTCACTGTGATCTCTCCACGACGTGTTGTGTGCCTTCGACCGTCGACCTGAGCAGGTGGACCAGGGGGAAGGACCGGTGAGGCTCTGACATGAAATCCCCGGCGGGCACGATCAACCGACACCCGGGGGACCAGACAACTCTAGTGGCCGGGGTACGCAGGGGTCAAACGGGTGCGCGCGGATCCCGGACGCCCGTGGGCGCCCGGGGCGGTCGTCCACAGGATGATAGGGGTTGTCCACCGTCTGTGCACAACCCTGTGGACAACCGTTAGACTCCGAGCACCGTCGTCCGTCTCGCGCAGCCGCCCCCGTCCTCGGGGACGTCTGCCCCAGGAAAGGAAGCCTCCGTGGTGGCAGACCAGGCCGTGCTCAGCTCGTGGCGCTCCGTCGTGGGCTCCCTCGAGGACGACGCGCGGGTCAGCGCCCGCCTCATGGGCTTCGTCTACCTGGCCCAGCCGCAGGGCCTCATCGGCAACACGCTCCTGCTGGCCGTGCCGAACGAGACCACCCGCGAGACGCTCCAGGGCACCCAGGTGGCCGACGCCCTCACGGACGCCCTGACCAAGGAGTTCCGCGAGGAGATCCTGCTGGCCATCTCGATCGACGCGAACCTGCAGCCGCCGCGGACCCCCTCGTCCGAGGCCCGCCGCTCCTCCCTCGCGGGCGGACCGGCCGCCGCCGCGGTGCCGGACGTCGAGCTGCCCCCGGCTGCGACCGCCGCCACCTCCCGCCGCGCCGTCGCCGAGGAGCTGCCGGGCTTCCGCATCGAGCCGCCGGCCGACGTCGCGCCCGCTGCGACCGCGGCCCCGAGCGGGAACGGCAAGCCGACCCCCGCGCCGCCGTCGACGTCCGCGGAGACCAGCCGCCTCAACGACCGCTACCACTTCGAGACGTTCGTGATCGGCTCGTCCAACCGGTTCGCGCACGCCGCCGCGAACGCGGTGGCCGAGGCGCCGGCGAAGGCGTACAACCCGCTGTTCATCTACGGCGAGTCCGGCCTGGGCAAGACGCACCTGCTGCACGCGATCGGGCACTACGCCCGTCGCCTCTACCCGGGCCTGCGGGTGCGGTACGTGAACTCGGAGGAGTTCACCAACGACTTCATCAACTCCATCCGCCACGACGAGGGCGCCTCGTTCAAGCAGGTCTACCGCAACGTGGACATCCTGCTGATCGACGACATCCAGTTCCTGGCGGACAAGGAGGCGACGGTCGAGGAGTTCTTCCACACCTTCAACACGCTCTACAACAACAACAAGCAGGTGGTCATCACCTCGGACCTGCCGCCCAAGCAGCTCTCCGGGTTCGAGGACCGGCTGCGCTCCCGCTTCGAGTGGGGGCTGATCACGGACATCCAGCCGCCGGACCTCGAGACGCGCATCGCGATCCTCCGGAAGAAGGCGGAGGCCGAGGGGCTCGTGGCCCCGCCGGAGGCGCTGGAGTACATCGCCTCGCGCATCTCCACGAACATCCGCGAGCTCGAGGGCGCGCTGATCCGCGTGACCGCGTTCGCCTCGCTCAACCGGCAGACCGTGGACATCGAGCTGGCCGAGCATGTGCTCAAGGACCTGATCACGGACGAGACGGCGCACGAGATCACCCCGGAGCTGATCCTGCACGCCACGGGGGAGTACTTCAATCTCACCCTCGAGGAGCTGACCAGCAAGTCCCGCACCCGCACGCTGGTGACGGCGCGGCAGATCGCCATGTACCTGCTGCGCGAGCTGACCGAGATGTCCCTGCCCAAGATCGGCCAGGTCCTGGGCGGCCGCGACCACACCACCGTCATCCACGCGGACCGCAAGATCCGCGAGCTGATGGCCGAGCGGCGGACGATCTACAACCAGGTCACCGAGCTCACCAACGAGATCAAGCGGAAACAGCGCGGCGCCTGAGCCACCCACTGCCCCCTCGAGTCCCGGTTCGAACCTTCGACCGGGACTCGAGTCTTCTTCCACATTGTCCACCGGTGTGGACAACTCTGTGGAGAACCCCCGCCACTGTGGACAACCTCCGCGCCTGTGGATGGCGGAATCAGGCCGCTCACGCCGCGTCCACACCCCTGGGGACGACGACGGTGCACAGGCTGGTGAATCACACGGATGTCATTCGGTGGTCCACACGTATCCACAGATCTCCACAGCCGAAAACCGCATGATCTCGCGGATTTCGACGGGTGTGGACGCGTCCTGTGGACAGGAATGTGGACAACTGGGGGGTGGATCCGGGGATGAGTCTGGACAACCCCGGTCGGGCCTGTGCAGAGCGGGGGGAGGGCCTCCGAGGCTCGTCCACACCGGATGCACACCCCGAACGAGCGGGCGTCCACACGGTTCCCCCAACCGGATCCGCATGGTGCCGCGGTAGAACGGCGTTCTCCACAGGATCCACACTCGCTACCACTCCTTCTGATCCCTCTGGAGAGATCCCGCCAAGCAACATCAACTCCGCCGCCCCGCACCGAGCTGAGCGCCTCGACGGCCCGGGCTCCGCCCGGGCGCCCGAGATCCGTGGAATCACACGGCTGTCATTCGTCGGCGACCTGACACCCGCCGCGCGGACCGCCTATGCTGAGGCCCGCGTGTCGCCGTTCCCCCCGGGCCCGCAACCCCCGTCATCACCCCCAGAGAGGCAGTGCAGCTCGTGAAGTTCACCGTCGAACGCGACATCCTCACCGACGCCGTCTCCTGGGCCGCACGCTCCCTGTCCCCGCGCCCGCCGGTGCCGGTGCTCTCGGGCCTGCTGATCACGGCCGAGGCCGGCGTCGTGTCCATCGCGAGCTTCGACTACGAGACCTCCGCGCGCCTGGAGATCGAGGCCGACGTCGAGACCGCGGGCCAGGTGCTCGTCTCCGGCCGCCTGCTGAACGACATCGTCCGCTCCCTGCCGCAGGCCCAGGTCACGGTGGAGCTCGACGGCGGCAAGGTGCTCGTCACCTGCCGCTCCTCCCGCTTCGCCCTGGCCACGATGCCCGTGGGCGACTACCCGGCCCTGCCCGAGCTGCCGGCCCCCGCGGGCACCGTGGACGGCGCCGCGTTCGCCCACGCCGTCGCCCAGGTCACCGTCGCCGCCTCCAAGGACGACACCCTGCCGATCCTCACCGCCGTGAAGGTGGAGATCGAGGGCGACACCATGACCTTCCTGGCCACGGACCGCTACCGGCTGGCCATGAAGGAGATCCGCTGGACCCCGGCGGACCCGTCCCTCTCGACGTCGCTGCTCATCAAGGCGCGCACGCTCACCGAGGTCGCCAAGTCCCTCGGCTCCGGTGGCGACCTGGAGATCCTGCTCGGCCAGACCGCCGACCTCGTGGGCTTCGCCTCCGGCGGCCGCCGCACCACCTCCGTGCTCGTGGACGGCGAGTACCCCAAGATCCGCTCGCTCTTCCCCGAGTCCAGCCCCATCCAGGCCGTGGTGGACACCGCCGCCCTGGTCGAGGCGTCCCGCCGCGTGGCCCTCGTCGCCGAGCGCAACACCGCCCTGCGCATGGTGTTCACGGACGGCCAGGTCACCCTGGACGCCGGCACCGGCGACGACGCGAGCGCCAACGAGTCCGTGCCGTGCACGCTCGAGGGCGAGGACATCACCGTGGCGTTCAACCCGTCCTACCTCTCCGAGGGCCTGGCCGTGGTGGACCAGCCGCAGGTGCGCTTCGCGTTCACGTCCGCGCCCAAGCCCGCCCTGCTCACCGGCGTGAACCAGGAGGACGGCGTCGTCTCCGACTACCGCTACCTCGTGATGCCGGTGCGCATCGCCTGACGCAGGGGGCCGGACGCTCCCGTGTACCTCTCCCACCTCACCGTCGCGGACTTCCGGTCCTACCGCTGGGCCGACCTGGAGCTGACGCCGGGGTCCACGGTGCTGCTCGGGGCCAACGGGGTGGGCAAGACCAACCTCGTGGAGGCGATCGGCTACCTCGGCGCCCAGCAGTCCCATCGGGTCAGCTCGGACGCGCAGCTCGTGCGCTTCGGCCGGGACCGGGCCCGGATCGCCGGGCGCGTGCACCGCGGATCGCGCGCCGTCGCCCTCGAGCTGGAGATCCTGCCGGGCCGGTCCAACCGGGTGGCCATCAACCGCGGCGCCCCCGTTCGGGCGAAGGAGGGCCTCGGGATCCTGCGCACCGTGGTCTTCGCCCCGGAGGACCTGGGCCTCGTGACGGGGGAGCCCGGTGGCCGCCGTCGTCTCCTCGACCAGCTCATGGTGCAGCTGCGTCCGGCGCTCGGTGAGGCCGCCGCCGACTACGAACGCGTGCTGCGCCAGCGCAACGCCCTGCTCAAGGCGGGCCGCGGCTCTCGCCGCTGGGGCCCCGAGGAGGACGCGACCCTCGCCGTCTGGGACGAGCACCTCTGCGCCGCCGGCGCCCGCCTGCTCCACGGCCGCCTGCACGTGCTGCGCCTGCTGGCCCGCCCCCTCCAGGAGATGTACGCGGCGCTGACCAACGGCTCCAAGGCGGCGGCCTACGCCTACGAGTCCACCGTCCCGCTGGCCCGCGGCACCCACGCGGAGGTCCCGGCCGTGGCGGACCTGGCCGTGGACATGCGCCGGACGCTCGAGACCCAGCGGGAGGAGGAGCGGGCGCGGGCGCTCACCCTGGTGGGCCCCCACCGGGACGAGCTCGCCCTCTTCCTGGGCCCGGCGCCCGCGCGCGGCTACGCCTCCCACGGGGAGACGTGGTCGCTGGCGCTGGCCCTGCGCATGGCGGCCTACGACGTGCTCGTGGCCGACGACCCGGACCCCGACGCCCGCCCCGTCCTGATCCTGGACGACGTGTTCGCGGAGCTCGACGCCGCCCGTCGCCGCCGCCTCGCCGCGCTCGTGCACCGGGCCGAGCAGGTGATCGTCACGGCCGCCGCGCTCGAGGACGTCCCCGAGGAGCTCACGGCCCACCGCGTGCTCATCCGCCAGGACGCGGAGGGCTCCGAGGCCGTGGCCGCCGCGGCCCCCGTGGAGGGCGACATCCGCGAGCCCCGGCGCGAGGGCGGCGCCGATGGCTGAGACCCCCGCCCCGTTCGAGCCGGACCGGCCGGACCTGGCGCTCGTGCAGCTGCGTCGGGTCCGCGAGGCCGCCCGGGAGCGGGGCGAGGCGCCGCTGCGGGCGCGGGGGACGGGCGCGGGCCTGGCCGGGGCCATGGCGGGCACGCCGTCGGCCGGCCGGGAGCGGCAGGACCGTCGGCGCCCGTTCGGGGGTGCGGACCGGGACCCGGCCACGGTGTCCACCGTGTTCGGCCGGCTCATCCGCGACCGCGGCTGGTCCACCCCCGTGGCGGTCGGCTCCGTGCTCACCCGCTGGGCCGAGCTGGTGGGGCCGGAGATCGCGCTGCACTGCCGCCCGGAGAGCTTCGAGGACTCCGTGGTGCGGGTCCGGACGAGCTCCACCGCGTGGGCCACGCAGCTGCGCCTGATGAGCCCCGTGCTCCTGCAGCGCTTCGACGAGGCGCTCGGGCCCGGCGTCGTGACCCGCATCGAGGTGGCGGGGCCGCAGGCCCCGAGCTGGCGCAAGGGGCCGCGCACCGTGCGCGGCGGCCGCGGGCCGCGCGACACCTACGGCTGAGTCCGGGGCGGCCCCCCGCGGCGCACGACGGCGTCCCGGACGCGGCGAGGCCATGGGCGCCGCTCTGGCGCGCTCACAGGGTCGGGGACGGCCCGGGAGGCATGGGCGGTCTCCTGCGCACGTCCTGAGCCGTGTCCCTGGCCGCTGAGCGGGTGTTCTCCCGTGGCGGACCCCCGTCGATGCGGGCCCTCGGGGTGTCAGGCGGTACACTGGGACCAGTGAAAGGGGGCCGGTTGTCGTCCGTCCCCCACCCCCGTGGATCTGCGGGAGCGTGTCGCGTGCCGGTTATGTCCGGGCGGCGTCGCGCGCCTGCGCGCGGGTCGACCCAGCCGCCGACGTCCGAGGAAGTGAGCCACCCGTGGTTGACGCCATGCCCGAGAACCCCGCGGAGGAGCCGACCGCCGCGTCGGCCGCGCCGAACCCGGAGGCCGTGCCGGACGCCGTCGGGCAGCCCGAGACCCCCGTGAAGGACCGGAAGGTGCCCGGTGAGTACGGCGCCAGCGCCATCACCGTGCTCGAGGGTCTCGAGGCCGTCCGCAAGCGCCCCGGCATGTACATCGGCTCCACCGGCCCGCGGGGCCTGCATCACCTCGTGTACGAGGTCGTGGACAACTCCGTGGACGAGGCGCTGGCCGGCTACGCCACCGGCATCGACGTCACGCTGCAGGCCGACGGCGGCGTGCGCGTGGCGGACGACGGCCGCGGCATCCCCGTGGACCTGCACCCCACCGAGGGGAGGCCGACCGTCGAGGTCGTCATGACGATCCTGCACGCCGGCGGCAAGTTCGGCGGCGGCGGCTACGCCGTCTCGGGCGGCCTGCACGGCGTGGGCATCTCCGTGGTCAACGCGCTCTCCCGCCGCGTGGACACCGAGGTCCGCCGTCAGGGGCACGTGTGGCGCATGTCCTTCGCGGACGGCGGCGTGCCCCAGGGCGAGCTGGTGAAGGGGGAGGCCACGGACGCCACGGGCACCGTGCAGACGTTCTACCCGGACCCGGAGATCTTCGACTCGATCGAGTTCGACTACGAGACCCTGCGTGCCCGCTTCCAGCAGATGGCCTTCCTCAACAGGGGCCTGCGCATCACCCTCACGGACGAGCGCGTCCAGGAGTCCAACGAGGTCGTCGACGACGAGATCGCGGGCGAGGGCGCCGCCGGTGAGGACGTCGCGGAGAACGGCCTGGCGGAGGAGGCGGAGGAGGCGGAGCAGGAGCCGCAGCGCCGCTCCGTCACCTACCTGTACGAGAACGGCCTGCTCGACTACGTCCAGCACCTCAACTCCGCCAAGAAGGTCGAGTACGTCCACGACGACGTCATCGCCTTCGAGGCCGAGGACGTCTCGGACGGTCGCTCCATGGCCGTCGAGGTGGCCATGCAGTGGACCTCCGCCTACTCCGAGTCCGTGCACACCTACGCGAACACGATCAACACCCACGAGGGCGGCACCCACGAGGAGGGCTTCCGCGCCGCGCTGACCTCCCTGGTCAACCGCTACGCGCGGGAGAAGGAGATCCTCAAGCCCAAGGAGGACAACCTCACGGGCGAGGACATCCGCGAGGGCCTGACCGCCGTGATCTCCGTGAAGCTCTCCGAGCCGCAGTTCGAGGGCCAGACCAAGACCAAGCTCGGCAACTCCGAGGCCCGCGGGTTCGTGTCCAAGGCGGTCACGGACCACCTCGGCGACTGGTTCGAGCGCAATCCGGGCCCGGCCAAGGAGATCATCCGCAAGGCCATCATGGCCTCGCACGCCCGCCTGGCCGCCCGCAAGGCCCGGGACAACGCGCGCCGCAAGTCCCCGCTGGAGTCCTTCGGCATGCCCGGCAAGCTGGCCGACTGCTCCTCGAAGGACCCCGAGCGCTGCGAGGTGTACATCGTGGAGGGCGACTCCGCCGGCGGCTCGGCCAAGCAGGGCCGCAACCCGGAGACGCAGGCCATCCTGCCGCTGCGCGGCAAGATCCTGAACGTGGAGCGCGCCCGCCTGGACAAGGCCCTCGGCAACGCCGAGATCCAGTCGATGATCACGGCGTTCGGCACCAACATCGGCGAGGAGTTCGACATCTCCAAGCTGCGGTACCACAAGATCGTGCTCATGGCGGACGCGGACGTGGACGGCCAGCACATCACCACGCTCCTGCTGACCGTGCTGTTCCGGTACATGCGCCCGCTCATCGAGGCCGGCCACGTGTTCCTCGCGCAGCCGCCGCTGTACCGCATCAAGTGGTCCAACGCCCCGCACGACTACGTGTTCTCGGACGAGGAGCGCGACGCCGCCGTCGAGGCCGGCCTGGCCAAGGGCTGGCGCTACCCCAAGGACAACGGCGTGCAGCGCTACAAGGGCCTGGGCGAGATGAACTACCAGGAGCTGTGGGACACCACCATGGACCCGGAGCACCGCACCCTGCTGCAGGTGACCATGGAGGACGCCGCCGCCGCGGACGCCGTCTTCTCCATGCTGATGGGCGAGGACGTGGAGTCCCGCCGCAGCTTCATCCAGCAGAACGCCAAGGACATCCGCTTCCTGGACGTCTGAGCCGGACCCGCAGACCTGCCTGAGTCGACCACCCTCCCCGCCTGAGGGGAGCACGAGAGGACCCGCGTGAGCGACGAGACCACCCCCCAGACCCCGGACGAGCCCGTCGAGGGCGCCCCGATCCCGGGGACCCCGCAGACCGGCCTGGACATCGAGGTCGAGCACTACGTGCTCCCCGAGGGCGCCGCCGACAAGGTCGAGCCCGTCGACCTCGAGTCGGAGATGAAGCGCTCGTACCTGGACTACGCGATGGCCGTGATCGTCGGCCGCGCGCTGCCGGACGTGCGCGACGGCCTCAAGCCCGTGCACCGTCGCGTGCTCTACGCGATGTACGACGGCGGCTACCGCCCGGACCGCGCGTTCAACAAGTCCGCCCGCGTGGTGGGCGACGTGATGGGCAACTACCACCCGCACGGCGACACCGCGATCTACGACGCCCTCGTGCGCCTCATCCAGGACTGGGTCCAGCGCTACCCGCTGGCGCTCGGCCAGGGCAACTTCGGCTCCCCGGGCAACGACGGCGCGGCCGCCCAGCGCTACACCGAGACCAAGATGGCCCCGCTGGCCATGGAGATGGTCCGGGACATCGACGAGGACACCGTCGAGATGCAGGACAACTACGACGGCAAGCAGCAGGAGCCCGTCGTCCTGCCCGCCCGGTACCCGAACCTGCTGGTCAACGGCTCCTCGGGCATCGCCGTCGGCATGGCCACGAACATCCCGCCGCACAACATGCGCGAGGTGGCCGCGGGCGTGCAGTGGTACCTCGAGCACCCCGAGGCCACCCGCGAGGAGCTGCTCGAGGCGCTCCTGGCCCGCGTGCACGGCCCCGACTTCCCCACGGGCGCCCAGATCCTGGGCCGCAAGGGCATCGAGGAGGTCTACCGGACCGGCCGCGGCCCCATCACCATGCGCGCCGTGGTCAACGTGGAGGAGATCCAGGGCCGCACGTGCCTCGTGGTCACCGAGCTGCCCTACATGACCAACCCGGACAACCTCGCCGCGAAGATCGCGGAGATGGTGCGGGACGGCAAGATCAACGGCATCGCGGACATGCGCGACGAGACCTCCGGCCGCACCGGCCAGCGCCTGGTGATCGTGCTCAAGCGCGACGCCGTCGCCAAGGTGGTGCTGAACAACCTCTACAAGCACACCGAGCTGCAGTCGAACTTCTCGGCCAACATGCTCGCGCTCGTGGACGGCGTGCCGCGCACCCTGTCCCTGGACGGCTTCGTGCACCACTGGGTGAAGCACCAGATCGACGTGATCGTGCGCCGCACCGCGTTCCGCAAGCGCAAGGCCGAGGAGCGCGCGCACATCCTGCGCGGCCTGCTCAAGGCCCTGGACATGCTGGACGAGGTCATCGCGACCATCCGCCGTTCGGCCTCGGCGGACGTGGCCCGCGAGGCCCTCAAGGAGCTCCTGGACATCGACGACGTCCAGGCCCAGGCCATCCTGCAGATGCAGCTGCGCCAGCTCGCCGCCCTGGAGTCCCAGAAGATCCAGGACGAGTACGACGACCTCATGGCGAAGATCGCCGAGTACAACCGGATCCTGGAGTCCCCGCAGCGTCAGCGCGAGGTCATCTCCGAGGAGCTCGCCGAGATCGTGGCCAAGCACGGCGACGACCGCCGCACCGAGATCATCGCCGGCTTCGACGGGGACATGTCCATCGAGGACCTGATCCCCGAGGAGGAGATGGTCGTCTCCATCACCCGCGGCGGCTACGTCAAGCGCACCCGGATCGACCAGTACCGGTCCCAGGCGCGCGGCGGCAAGGGCGTGCGGGGGGCGACGCTGCGCGGCGACGACGTCGTCGAGCACTTCCTGACCGTGTCCACGCACCACTGGCTGCTGTTCTTCACGAACTTCGGCCGCGTGTACCGCATCAAGACGTACGAGCTGCTCGAGGCCGGCCGCGACGCGAAGGGCCAGCACGTGGCCAACCTGCTCGCGTTCCAGCCGGACGAGCGGATCGCCCAGATCCAGCCGCTCGTGGACTACGGCCGGGCCCCGTACCTCGTGCTCGCCACGCGCGGCGGCCTCGTGAAGAAGACGCCGCTGCTGGACTACGACACGAACCGCACCGCCGGCCTGATCGCCATCAAGCTGCGTGAGGGGGACGAGCTGGTCTCGGCCCGCGTGGTCTCGCCCGACGACGACCTCATCCTGATCTCGCACAAGGGCCAGTCCCTGCGGTTCACCGCCACGGACGAGGCGCTGCGTCCCATGGGCCGTGCGACCTCGGGCGTGACCGGCATGAAGTTCCGCGACGACGACTCCCTGCTGACGATGGACGTGGTGGAGGAGGACGGCTACGTCTTCACGGTCACGGACGGCGGCTTCGCCAAGCGCACCCACGTGGACGAGTACCGCCTGCAGAACCGCGGCGGCCTCGGCATCAAGGTCGCCAAGCTCGTGGACGACCGCGGCGAGCTCGCCGGCGGTCTCGTGGTGCGCGAGGACCAGGAGGTCCTCGTGGTGATGGCCTCGGGCAAGGTGGTGCGCTCCGCCGTCGCCGGTGTGCCGGCCAAGGGCCGCGACACGATGGGCGTGATCTTCGCCAAGCCGGACAAGCGGGACCGGATCGTCGCCGTCACCCTGAACAACGAGCAGGAGATGGAGGCGAAGGCGGACGCCGAGGCCGAGGCGGGGCCGGATGTACCCTTGGACGCAGACATCGACCCGACCGACCCCGTAGCCGCACCGGAGGACGCCCTGACGCAGGACGCCGGTGAGGGTGCAGACGGAGGAGAGCAGTGAGCACGTCCGCGTCGTCGCGTCCCGGCCAGGGACGGAGCACCGGGAAGGCCGCCGAGCCGCGGTCCGGCCGTCCGGTGCGCAAGGCCAGCGGGTCCTCGCAGGAGGACCTGGTCCGCGCCGTCCCGAAGGCCAAGGTGCGCCGCGCCCGCCTGGTCCTGACCCGGGTGGACCCGTGGTCCGTGCTGAAGCTGGCGTTCCTGCTCTCGGTGGCGCTGGGCATCCTCACGGTGGTGGCGGCGGTGGCGCTGTACTCGCTGTCCGACGTCCTCGGGATCTTCGACAGGGTCAACGACGTGATCGGCACCGTGCTCGGCTCCGAGGCCGGGCGCTACACCGTGGCGTCCCTGGCCCCGCTGAGCACCGTGACCTCGCTGGCCACCGTGCTGGCCGTGGTCAACGTCATCCTGCTGACCGCCCTGGCCACCGTGGCCGCGCTGCTCTACAACCTCTGCGCGAGCCTCGTGGGCGGCATCGGCGTCACGCTGACGGACGACTGAGCCGACCTTCGCCGACGCCCCGCGCGGATTTGCGCGGGGCGTCGGCGTTCCTGTACAGTCATCTCCTGTTGTGAACGGCGTCAGCCGTGAGCGACGGTGAGGGCGTATAGCTCAGGCGGTTAGAGCGCTTCGCTGATAACGAAGAGGTCCCAAGTTCAAGTCTTGGTACGCCCACTCCCACCACACAGAGCCCCGGTCCGCTGGGGCTCCGTTCGTCTCCGGAGGTCTTCCCATGGGTCGACTGGCACGCGTGGCCCTCGTGGTCAGCGCCGCGGCAGCCGCCTATGGGGCGCGTCTCTGGCGGGAGAACAGTGCGCGGAAGGACGTCTGGGCCACGGCCACGGACGACCTGCCGGAGGACGCCGACGGCGTCGAGCCGGCACCGGAGGACTGACCGGTCCTCACGGGGGCATGGCGCAATTGGTAGCGCACCTGCTTTGCAAGCAGGGGGTTAGGGGTTCGAGTCCCCTTGCCTCCACCGAAGAAGGGCCCGGGAGTCGTGAGACTCCCGGGCCCTTTCGTATGCCCAGGGTGGCCGCCGGCGCCGGCACCGTGGGCAGAAACCGGCGACCCGGGGGCTCCTGGGGCACAAACCGCAGGACTTCGGGCCCCGTGGGCAGAAGAGAGGGCGTTTCTGCCCACGGAGGGACGGGGATGGCCTGCCCCGAACCCCCGCCGCCGGACCCGCCCACCGTGCCCGCCGTCGTCGTGCGTGGTGTTGGATGGTCCGGTGAACACCACCATCGACACCCCGTCCCCCGACCGACCCGCCTCTGGGCAGGGCACTCCGGCCTACGCCCGGGTGCCCGCGAGCTACTACGACATCTTCGTGGGCGTCTTCATCGCCCTCCTCATCCTCTCCGGCGTCACCGCGGCCAAGCTCTTCTACGGCCCCACCGTCCCGGTCATCTCCGACCTCTTCTACGACGGCGGCCCCCTCATCTTCGACGGCGGCGCCTTCCTGTTCCCGTTCGCGTACATCGTCGGCGACATCCTCGCCGAGGTGTACGGCTGGCGCCGGGCCCGCCGCGCCATCGTCCTCGGCTTCGCGATGCTCGTGCTCGCCGCCCTCACCTACACGGTGGTCTCCTGGACCACGCCCGTCGAGGGCTTCGAGGTGTGGGACCAGGCCCTCGCGCCCATGCTGCGGATCACCGTGGCCGGCGTCGTCGCGTTCCTCGTGGGCTCCCTGCTCAACGCGTCCATCGTGGTCCGCCTCAAGGAGCGCATGAAGGAACGGCACGTGGCGTTCCGGCTCATCCTCTCGACCGTGGTCGGCCAGTTCTTCGACACCCTGATCTTCTGCACCATCGCCTACGCCGGCACCATCTCGCTGCTGGAACTGGCGAACTACACGGTGACCGGCTTCGCGTACAAGACGCTCGTGGAGATCCTCATCGTGCCGGTGACCCTGCTCGTCATCCGCGCCCTCAAGCGCCGGGAGCCCACCTACCGGGCACCCGGCTTCGAGATCCACCGCGACGACGATCCCGCCCTCGCCCCGGCCGCGTCCCGCTGACCCGCGCGGGCCCCGGCGCGGCCGCGCCGGGGCCCGTCCGTCGCGCGCACCCCGCCCAGCGACTACCGTCGGTGCCATGGGCAAGGACCTCTTTGAGCACGAGCAGCAGCAGACCCTCAGCCGTGAGCAGGCCGCCGCACGCCTGCGCGACCTCGCCGACCAGCTCTCCCGGCAGAACGAGGTGCGGGTCGAGCACGGCGGCCGCGACGTCGTCGTCACCGTCCCGGACCGCGTGGGCCTCGAGGTGGAGCTCGAGGTCGAGGACGGCGGCGACGCCGAGCTGGAGATCACCCTCAGCTGGTGACCGGCCCCGGGGCGGCCGCCGTCGCCTCCCCGTGCCTCAGAACGTCCAGGGCTCCCCGGGGGCCAGGCGCCGGTAGTCGGTCACGCCCTCGGCGAGGCCCGAGAGCACCCCGTCCACCACGCCCTTGCCGTCCTCGCTGAGGATGCCGTCGTGGATGGGGCGGGTGTGCGTCGCCGCGATGGCCCGCATCTGGTCCACCACGTCCGCGATGCGCAGCCACGGCGCCGCGGCGGGCAGCAGGAGCACCTCGACGTCGGCGTCCGGCACCGTGAACGAGTCGCCCGGGTGCAGCACGGCCCCGTCCACGAGGTAGGACACGTTGACCGGGCGCGGCACCTCGGCGTGGATCACCGCGTGCTCCCCGCCGAGCACCTCCACCCGGAAGCCGGCGGCCTCGAACGTCTCCCCGGGCACGGCCGTGTGCACGTGCCCGGCGTCGAGCCCCGCCTCCGCTAGCGGCCCCGTCAGATCCCGTGGCGCCCACACGTGCGCCTCCGTGCCGGCCACGGCCCTGGCCAGCTGCTCGGGGACCACGTGGTCCGGGTGGCCGTGCGTCACGAGGACGGCATCCGCGCCGTCCAGCACCGCCGCGTCGCTGAACGCGCCGGGGTCGAACGCGAGGCGCCGACCGGCCTTCTCGAGGCGGACGGCCGAGTGGCCGAAGAGGGTCAGGGTCGTGCTCATGCAGATCACTCCTCCGCCCGGCGTCGGGATCCCGGGCGCTCCCAGCCTCCCGCGCGCTCCCGGCGGTGGACAAGGCCCGCGCCCCGTTCGACGGCGGCCCACCGGCTCCCGCCCCGACCTGCGCCCGGACGCGCGCCGGCCCGCGCCCCCTCGGTCCTGCCGAGGATGCGCGGGCCGGTCGCCGTCCGCGGCGCGCTCAGAGCGCGGGGGAGCGGGTCAGCGCTGCTGCCCGGGCTGGACGCCCAGCACCTTCGCGTTGGCGGCGGCCACCGGGTCCGGCGTGGCGGTGTCCACCCGCACGCCCTGACCCGCCGCGGCCGAGCCGGCCTCGGCCACGACCTTCTGCTGCTGGGCGTAGGGGTTGTTGGCCTCCACCACCGGGATGTTCGCGGTGATCGGGCCCGGCACCGGGGCGGTCCACGGATCCTGCACCGGCTTGGTCAGGCGCCACAGGGCGAAGCCGGCGCCGGCGGCGGCGGCCGCCATGCCCGCGACGATCCAGGCGCGGCCGCCCGAGCGGGAGGCCCGGCGACCGGCGGCACGGTTCAGGTCCTTCTCGGCGGCGCCGGCGTACTGCTCGGCGCCCTGGCGCAGGCGCTGCACGATCGCCTTGTCCCCGGTGAGCTTGATCAGGGCCTGCTCCAGGGCGTCCGGGACCTCGACGTCGTGGGCGGTCTTGCGGGCGTGCGCGGCGCCGTCGGCCAGGCGGGCGGCGGCCACGGGGAGGACCTCCTCCTTGCGGCGCTGGGCGTAGTCGCCGGCGTCGGCCAGGCGGGCCTGCACCTGCGGGGCCACCTTCCCGCCCTGCTCCTGCAGCGCGGACAGACCCGTGGCGAGGAGGCCGGCGAGGGTCAGGCCGCCCGCCGCGGCGGCGTCCTTGGCCTGACCGGCACGGTCGCTGAACAGGGCGGCGGACCGCTGCGCGTCCTTGCGGGCGCCCTTGGCGGCCTTCTTCGCGTCCTTGCGCAGGCCCTTGGCGGCCTGGCGGCCGTCCCGGCGCAGCTGCGTGGCCTTGCGGCCCCCACGACGGCGGCCCTTCTTCGCGGCCTTCTCAGCGTCCTTGCGCGCCGCGGCGAACTGCTGCTGCACCTCGTGGCCGGCGTCCTGCGCCTGGGCCTGCAGGTGCTCGAGGAAGTCCTGGACGGTGTCCACGCCCTTGGCGACGGCGGGGGCCAGCAGCCCGTACTGGTGCGCGACGGCCTCGCCGGCCTTCCGCGCCCCGCGCTCGACCACGGGGCCGTACTCCTTCTTGGCGTCCTGGGCCTTGCGGCGGCCCTCCTCGGCCGCGGCGGAGCCGCCGATCAGCCCGTAGGCCGCCGCCACCTCGCTCCAGGCGCGGGTGGACTCCACCTTCGGGGCGGCCCAGTGGCGCAGGTTCTCCGCCTGGCGTGCGACGAACGCGTTCGCGCCGCCGTCGTGCTGGATCTCGTCGTGCAGGGTCTTGCGAGCCATGTGATGCCTCCCGTGAGTTCTGGATGGTCGTTGAACGCGGTGGTCCTCGAGGCCCAGCCTAGTGGCCGACCCCCGCCGTGGCACGGGTCCCGGCACGCCGGGAGTGCGTACGCCGATCGCGGAAGACCCGCCCCCGGACGGCGGGATCCGGACGACCCGCCGCCGCGGATGGAACAATGGGGCGCATGGCGAACAAGACGCACACCGCGACCATCCACACGAACCACGGCGACATCGTCGTCGAGCTGTTCGGCAACCACGCCCCGAAGACCGTGAAGAACTTCGTGGGTCTCGCCACCGGCGAGCAGGAGTGGACCCACCCGCAGACCGGTGAGAAGAACAACGGCGCCCCGCTGTACTCCGGCACCGTGTTCCACCGCATCATCAAGGACTTCATGATCCAGGGCGGCGACCCGCTCGGCATGGGCATCGGCGGCCCCGGCTACCAGTTCGGCGACGAGATCCACCCCGAGCTGCAGTTCGACCGTCCCTACCTGCTGGCCATGGCCAACGCCGGCCCCGGCACCAACGGCTCGCAGTTCTTCATCACCTCCGTGCCCACCGGCTGGCTCAACGGCAAGCACACCATCTTCGGCGAGGTGAAGGACGAGGCCTCCCAGAAGGTCGTGGACGAGCTCAACGCCGTCGCCACCGATCCCCGTGACCGCCCGCTCGAGGACGTCGTCATCGAGTCCATCGACATCGACGAGGCCTGAGCAGCCCCTCGGTGAGCACCACCCCCTCTGACCCGCACGGCCCGGACTCCGCGGACGGCACACCCCCGGTGTGCCCGCGGCATCCGGGCCGTGCCGCGTATGTGCGCTGCGCCGTCTGCCGGCGCCCCGCGTGCCTCGACTGCCAGCGTCCCGGCTCCGCGGCCGGACCGGTCTGCGTGGACTGTGCGTCCGGCGTCGTGGCCGGCCCCGCTCCGACGGCGGCCCCCGCCGCCGGCGCCGCCGCGACGGTCCCGGTCCGACGGCGGACGGGCTTCGCCGCCTCGCCCGTCACCTGGATCCTGCTGGCGGTCACGGTGGTGGTCTACGCGGCGCAGTGGATGACCCGGGATCAGGCGTCCGGCGTGACCGAAGCGCTCTGGTACGCCGGGCTCTACACGTCCCCGTACGGCATGGAGCCGTGGCGGATGGCCTCCTACGCGCTCGTGCACGACGTCACCGGCCCCACGCACCTGCTGCTGAACATGCTCGCGCTGTGGGTGATCGGGCGCGTGCTCGAGCCCGCGCTGGGCTGGTGGCGGTTCCTCGCCCTCTACGTGCTCTCCGCCGTGGGCGGTGCGGTGTTCGCACTGTGGGTCTCGGACCCGCTGCAGCCCGTCGTCGGGGCGTCCGGTGCCGTGTACGGCATGTTCGCGGCCCTGTTCCTGCTCACCCGGGTGCGGGGCGGGCAGGTGCGCTCGATCGCCGTGCTGATCGGCCTGAACCTCGTGTTCTCGTTCCTGCTGCCCGGGGTGGCCTGGCAGGTGCACATGGGCGGGCTGCTGACGGGCGCCGTCGTCGCCGTCGTGTTCTCCCTGGCCGGCGGGCTGCGGCCCGGCCGCGCGCGCGTGCCGTCCGTGGGCGCCCAGGTGGCCGGCCTCGTGGTCGTGGCGGCGGCGCTGGCGGCGCTCACGGTGCTCGGCGCCGCACGGGTCACGGTGGCCGGCCTGCTCGGGTAGGCCGTCTTCCCCGACCGTCCCCGGAGTTCTCCACAGGTGGGTGTGCACTTCTTCCCACAGGGGTGTCCACACCTGTGGACAACTCCGGGGACAACTCGTCTCCGGGCCGGATCGTGCGGATCCCCCATCCACAGGGTTGTCCACCGCTGTGGAGAACTACACGCGTGTCATTCGCTCCAGCGGGACATCATCAGGAACCCGACGAGCGCGATGCCGAAGCCCACGAGGATGTTCCAGCCGCCGATCTGCACGATCGGGAGGAGGCCCTGGGTCAGGTAGTAGACGATGATCCAGAGCAGGCCGAGGATCAGCAGGCCGAACATCACGGCCTTGTACACGGGGGAGAGGGGCTTCGGACCCGGGTCCACGTCCCCGAGGTCCGTCCGCACGGCGGAGCGGCTGCGGCGCGCGGCCTCGAGCTCCTCGCGCTTCCGACGGGCCGAGTCCTTGCGCTTGCCGGCGGGTGCTGCCACGGGTCTTCTCCTCGGGTGGGGGGGGTGGTGGGCGCCCCCACCGGCGGGGACCGGGGCGGGGACGGTATCCTGCTGACCTGCCCAGGACCGGGGTCAGCGACGTGCCCGGCCAGTCTATGCACCCCGCTCCCACGCGGCGGGGAGGAAAGAGCGCCCCCGTGCAGAGCCCCGAGGTCTCCGTCCTCGTCGTCGACAACTACGACAGCTTCGTCTACACCCTGGTGGGCTACCTCGAGCAGCTCGGGGCCCGCACCACCGTGATCCGCAACGACGAGGTCACCCCCGCCCGCGCCCTCGAGCTCGCGGCCGAGCACACGGCCGTGCTCATCTCGCCCGGGCCGGGCGCGCCCGCCGACGCCGGTGTCTCCCTCGACCTCATCCGCTCCGCCGCCGACGGCGGCCGCCCGCTCTTCGGGGTGTGCCTGGGGCACCAGGCCATCGCGGAGGCGTTCGGCGCGACCGTGACGCACGCGGAGTCCCTCATGCACGGCAAGACGTCCCTGGTCCGCCACGGCGAGCACCCCATGTTCGAGGGCGTCCCCTCGCCGTTCACCGCCACCCGCTACCACTCGCTGGCCACCGTGCGGCCCACCGTGGACGAGGCGGTCCTGGAGATCACCGCCGAGACCGAGGACGGCGTCGTGATGGGTCTGGCCCACCGCACCGCGCCCCTGTGGGGCGTGCAGTTCCACCCCGAGTCCGTCCTCACCGAGGGCGGGTACCGGATGCTCGGCAACTGGCTCGAGTCCGTGGGGCTCTCCGGGGCCGCCGAGCGCGGCGGCCGGCTCTCGCCCCTCGTCCGCCAGGACTGACCGGTCCCGGGGCCCGGTTCGCGGGTCCGACGGCGCCCCGTCCGCTCAGGTGGACGGCGGCGGGTCGATCGAGGGCTCGGGGTCCGGCGTCAGCGTCGGCAGCGGGTCCACCGGCGTCGCGGTGGGCGAGGTGCTCGGCGACTGCTCGGTCGGCTCCGACGAGGTCGACGGGGCCGCCGACGGCGGCGACGGGCTCTGCGTCGGCGACGGCGTCGCGGTCGTCGTCGGCTCGGGGCTGGGCGTGGCCGAGGCGGACGGCGAGGGCGACGGCTCCGCGCTCTCGGAGGGCTCGGGGCTCTCGGAGGGCTCGGGGCTCTCCGACGACGGGGGGCTCGGTGACGTGGACGCCGACGGCGTGGGCTCGGGCGCCTCGCTGGACGGCGGCGCCGGCTCGGAGGGCTCGGCCGTGGGCGCGATCCACGAGGAAGTCGTCAGGGTCAGGGACGAACGGTTGTCCACGCGGACGCCGGCGGGCGGATCCTGGGCCACGACCGTGCCGGTGTCGGTGGTCGCGCCGTCCTCGTCCTGGATCCGCACGCGCAGCTCGGGGGCACTCAGCGCCAGCTGACGCCGCGCGTCCGGAGCGCTCATCCCCACCACGTCCGGCACGGCGACCATGCCGCTGGACAGGTGCAGCACCACGGAGGAGCCGGGCGGCACGTGGGTGCCCATCGCGGGGTCGGTGCGGGCGAGCAGCCCGCGCTCGAGTCGGCCGTCGTCCTGGTACTGCACGGAGGAGACGCGCAGGCCCAGCCGTTCCAGCTCGCGGCGGGCCGCGTCCTCGGACAGCCCGTGCAGGGAGTCGGACAGCGCGATGCCCTCCTCGCCGCGGGACACCCGGATCCGCACCTCGGCCCCGCGGGGCACCTCCGTGCCCGTCGGCGGGTCGCTCTGGGTGACGGTCCCGTCCGGGGCGTCGGCCATGTACGCGGACGAGACGACGGCCACCAGGCCTGCGTCCTCGAGCGCCGCGACCGCCTCATCCTGCTGCAGCCCCACCACCGCGGGCACCTCCGCGGTGGTGCGCAGGGCCGCCGCGAGCCACGGCGCCAGGACCAGGGCCAGCGCGACCAGGACCACGCCGGCCGCCAGGAGCGTGCGCCGGCGGACGCGACGGCGGACACGACGGGGTGTGGCCGTCGCCGGTGCCGGCGTGTCTCGGGGCGGCGGTTCGGGCCGGGGCGTCGCGGCTGCACCGGGCGTCACCGGCTGGCCGCCGGTCACCGGTCGGGGGCCGTCCATGGCGGCGGCGGCGGCCAGCTGCGCGGCCGAGGCGGCGCCGGGCAGTCCCGCACCCGCCACGGCGTGGTTCACCGCCTGGGGCTGCGCGGTGTCCGGCTCGGCCGGGACGGAGGGCGCCGGCCGGGTCAGCGGGACCGCGGCCGTCGGCACGTCGGCGACGTCGGCCCCGTGCTCCGCGGGCGTGGCGCCCAGCACCGCGCCACCCGCGCCGACGAGGGCGGGATGGACGGCATCGAGCGGCGGGGTGTGACGGCCGGGGCCGGCGTGCGGATCCGCGGCGGCCTCCTCGAGGGCCGCGAGGAACGCGGCGCCGGTGGGGAACCGGTCCTGTGGATCCTTGCGCAGGGCGCGCAGCACCACGGGGTCGAACGCGGGCGGCAGGTCGGGGTCGACGTCGGAGGGCGCCGGCGGCTCCTCGCGCACGTGCTGGTAGGCCACGGCCAGCGGCGTGTCGCCCGTGAAGGGGGGCCGGCCCGTGAGCAGCTCGAACAGCAGGCAGCCGGCCGCGTAGAGGTCGGCGCGGCCGTCCACGGTGCGGCCCGTCGCCTGCTCCGGGGCCAGATAGAGGGCCGTGCCCACCACGGCCTGGGTCTGCGACGTGGTGGCGGAGGTGTCTGCCAGCGCGTGGGCGATCCCGAAGTCCATCACCTTCACGGTGCCCGTGTCCGTGACCATGACGTTCGCGGGCTTCACGTCGCGGTGGACGATGTCCTCCTCGTGCGCGTGCTCGAGCGCTTCCAGCACGCCCCGGGTCCAGGCCACGGCGCGGTCCGGGCCCACGGCGCCCTCGGCGTGCAGGATCTCCCGCAGCGTCCGGCCGGAGACGAGCTCCATCACCAGGAACGGGCAGTCCACCGGATGGAGGCCGTCCTCGAGGGAGACCTCGCCCGTGTCGTACACGGAGACGATCGAGGGGTGGTTCAGGGAGGCCGCCGAGCGCGCCTCCTTGCGGAAGCGCGCCTGGAAGTGCGGGTCGCGCGCCAGATCCCGGCGCATCAGCTTCACCGCCACCGGGCGGTGCAGCCGCAGGTCCTCGCCGCGGAAGACGTCCGCCATGCCGCCGCGCCCGATCAGCTCACCGATCCGGTACCGCCCGTTCAGGGTCCTCTGCTCATCCACAGACACGTCCGCGTGCCCGTCCCGCCCGCCGCTCAAGCGGAGGGCGTGGCGTCGGCGGACGAGGCCTCCGCACCACGCGCGTCAGCGGACGGGTCGGTGGTGGGCTCGCCCGTCGGTGCCGTGGACTCCCCGGAGGACTCCGTCGTCGGATCCCCCGTGGGCGTCGTCGGCTCCTCGGACGGCTCCGGCGTGGGCTCCGGGTCGGCGGTGGCCGTCGGGGATTCGGCGGTGGGGGACGGGCTGGGCTCGTCCGAGGCCGACGGGCTCGGCTCGGCGCTCGGCTCCTCCGACGCGCTGGGCTCCGGCTCCGAGGCGGGCTGGGACGCCTCGCGGGTCGGCGCGGCGTCGGACCCGCCGGTGGCCACGATCAGCTGCACGTGCGTGTCGTAGCGGTGACGCTCACCCTCGCCGGGCACCACGCGCACCACCTCGCCGTCGGCGCCGTCGGCGGACGGGTCGTCCACCCGGTCCACGGTGAAGCCGCGGTCGCGCAGCGTCTGGATAGCGCTCTCCACGGGCTGGCCCACGAGGCCCTCCGGGATGACGCCCTCACCGGTGGAGACGGCCAGCGTGACGGTCTCACCGCGCCGCAACGCCCCCACGGGGTTGATCTCCTCAACGGTGCCCTGCGGGCTCTGCGCGTCGCGGTCCTCCTCGCGCACCGCCAGGCCGAGGCCCTCGAGCTCGGTGCGCACCTCGCTCACGGGGCGACCCCTGTACGCCTCCGGGTCCACGCGCACGGACGACTCCTCCTGCGAGGTCGCCGGCGCCGAGCCTCCGACGCCGCGGCCACCCGTGAGCAGCGGCCACAGCAGCGCCCCCAGCAGGGCGAACACCACGAGCCCGAGCAGTGCCCACAGCGGCCAGCGGTTGGCGCGTCGCCGGCGGGCGGGCGCGGAGCCGCCCCCGGCGGGCGGGCCCGAGTCCACGACGTCGCCCGGGCGGGTCTGCTGATCACGCACGGCGGCGATCTCGTGGTCGCGCGTGCTCGCGCTCGCGGCGGCGCCGGCCACACCGGCCGCGCCCACGGCCGCCGCACCGGCGGCGCCGGGGCCGCGGGCGTCGTCGTCGGTGCGGGGCTGGGCCGCGGTCACCGGCAGCGCCGCGGTGGCGGGGAAGCCGTCCGTCCGGGTGCCCTCGGCGCGGGGATGGGTGGTGCGCATGCCGTCGTAGTCCAGGGGGGCGGTCTCGGCGCCCGAGGGGTCGGCCACGCCCTGCTCCTCGAGGAAGGCGGCCAGGCCGGGCACGGCCTCCACCGCGCCGCGGGTGTCCTTGCGACGCAGCGCGTCGGCGGCCTCCGAGAGCGCGGTCGCGTCCGAGGGCCGCTCCTTGGGGTCCTTCGAGAGCATGCACATGATCAGGGCGCGCACCGGGGCCGGGACGGTGTCCGGCAGGGGCGGCGGGGTGTCGTTGACCTGGGCGAGGGCGATCGCGATCTGGGACTCGCCCGTGAACGGGCGATGCCCGGCGAGGGCCTCGTAGCCGATGATGCCCAGCGAGTAGAGGTCGGAGGAGCCGGTGGCCTGCTGCCCCGTGGCCTGCTCGGGCGCGAGGTACTGGGCGGTGCCCATCACCTGGCCGGTGGCCGTGAGCGGGACCTGGTCTGCCAGGCGCGCGATGCCGAAGTCCGTCACCTTCACCCGGCCGGTGGGCGTGATCATGAGGTTGCCGGGCTTGACGTCGCGATGCACGAGCCCCTGGGCGTGGGCCGCCGAGAGCGCGGCCGCCGTCTGCGCGATGATCCGCAGGGTCCGCTCGGGGGAGAGCACCTTCTCCTTCTCGAGGATGGAGGACAGCGGCTGGCCCGGCACGAGCTCCATGACGAGGTAGGCGGAGCCCTTCTCCTCGCCGTAGTCGTAGACGTTGGCGACGCCGGGGTGGTTCAGCAGCGCGGTGTGCTGGGCCTCCGCCCGGAAGCGGCGCAGGAAGTTGGGGTCACCCGTGTACTCCTCCTTGAGGATCTTCACGGCGGTGATCCGGCCCAGGACCTTGTCCCGCGCCTTCCACACCTCGCCCATGCCGCCGATCGCGATGCGATCGGTCAGCTGGTATCTGCCGCCGAGGGTGATGCCCGATGTCGGCCTCATTCCGTGACCACCGCTTCCATGATTGCCTTCATGCCACTGACGACTGTCTGATGTCCAACCCCCGGCGGCTCGTCCTCCACCACGATCGTCACGGCCGCCCGGGGGTTCTCGCCCGCGTCGAAGCCGGTGATCCAGGAGTGCACGTTGCCCGTGTCCCCGACCTCGGCCGTGCCCGACTTCGCCGCGATCCGCACCGTGTCCGACTGCACGGATCCCAGGATGCCGTCCTCCACCGCCGAGACCATCATGTCCGAGACCTGCCCGGCCACCTCGGGGGTCGTCGCCCGGCCGCGCTCACGGGGGCTGAACTCCTGCACCGTGGTGAGGTCCGAACGGCGGACCGCCTTGATCAGCTGCGGCTCCATGACCACGCCGTCGTTCGCGATGCCGGCGGCCACCATGGCCATCTGCAGCGCGGTGGCCTGCACGTCCCGCTGGCCGATCGAGGACTGCGCCAGCGCGGCGTCGTCCAGGTCGGAGGGGAACACGGAGCCGGTCACGGGCAGCGGGTAGTCGAAGGAGTCGTTGAAGCCGAACCGCTCGGCGACCTCCCGGATCCGGTCCTGGCCCAGCTCGACGGCGGCCATGGCGAACGGCGTGTTGCAGGACTGCGCCAGCGCCCACGTGAGGGTCTGACGCCCCACGGTGTTGCACGGTGAGCCGTCGTAGTTGGGCAGCTCCGTGGTCGTGCCGGGCAGCGTCCACGCGGCGGGGATGTCCACCGTCCCGTCCGGGGTGTAGTCACCGGACTCGAGCATGGCCACCGCGTCGATCAGCTTGAACGTGGAGCCGGGGGACACGAGCTGCTCCGCGGCGCGGTTGCGGTATGCGCTGGCGCCGGGGATCTGGTCGATCGCGGCCATGGCCGACTGCGCCTCGGCCGGGCTGTGCGAGGAGAGCGCGTTGGAGTCGAAGCCCGGCTTCGACACCATGGCCAGGATCTCGCCCGTCGTCGGGTCCGTGACCACGGCGGAGGCGCGCACGCCGTCCGGGAGCGCGTCGTACGCCAGACGCTGCAGCTCGGGGTCGATCGTCAGCTCCACCTGGTCGCCCTCGGGTGTGGCACCCGTGATGATCTCCATGGCGCGGTCCACGAACTGGGACGTGGGGGTGCCGGAGAGCTGCTCGTTCATGGCCGCCTCCAGCCCGTCGGTGCCGTAGGTGAGCGAATAGAAGCCCGTGAGCGGGGCGTACAGCTCGGGCTCGTGGTAGACGCGCTGGTAGTGGTACGCGTCGTCGGAGGGGACGGACTCGGCGATCGGCTCGCCGTCCACGAGGATGGGCCCGCGCGGGGCGCCGAACTCCAGGAACATCTGCCGCGAGTTCAGGGCGTGCGTCTTGAGCTGGTCCGCGGCCAGCACCTGGATGACGGACGCGGCCAGCGCGAGCACCAGGATCATGGCCGCCATGACGGTCCACGTGCGTCGGATCGCCTCGTTCACCGCTCCTCACCTCCTCCCGGGGGCACGGCCGCCGCCGGGAGCGCCGTGCCGGGGTCGAGGTGGCCGGCGCCGGGCCCGGACGCGTTGACCATCCCGTCCACGACCACGGGACGGCGGGCGGCGTTCGAGATGCGCAGCACGAGCCCCACGATGATCCAGTTGGCCAGCAGCGACGAGCCGCCGGCGGCGAGGAACGGCGTCGTGAGGCCGGTGAGCGGCAGCACGAGGGTCACGCCGCCCATCACCACGAACACCTGCCACGCCATGGTGAAGGCCAGGCCGGAGGCGAGCACCTTGCCGAACGCGTCGCGCACGCCGAGGGCGGCGCGCATCATGCGGGTGACGAGCAGGAGGTACAGGACGAGCACGGCGGCCAGGCCCACGAAGCCGAGCTCCTCGCCGATGGCCGTGAGGATCATGTCCGAGAAGGACAGCGGCACCTGGGTGGGGTTGCCCGCGCCCAGGCCGGTGCCCATCAGCCCGCCCGAGGCCATCGCGAACAGGCCCTGGACCACCTGGTAGGAGCCGCCGAAGTCGCGATGGTAGATCTCGGGGTCGAAGGCCCTCAGCCAGATCTCGAACCTGGCGGTCACGTGCGGCATGAACAGGAACGCCAGCGCCGCGCCGAAGGCGATCAGGCCCAGGCCGAGGAGGATCCAGGAGGCGCGGGACGTGGCGATGTAGAGCATCGCCATGAACATGCCGAAGAACAGCAGGGCCGAGCCCAGGTCGCGCTGGAACACGAGCACGCCGAGCGCCAGGAGCCAGCCGGCCAGCAACGGGCCGAGGTCCCGGGCTCGGGGGAAGGTCACCGGGCCCACACGGCGGCCGGCCAGCAGGATCAGGTCGCGGTTCGCGGAGAGGTAGCCGGCGAAGAAGATGGCCAGCGTGATCTTGGCGATCTCGCCGGGCTGGAAGGTGCCGAATCCGACGTCGATCCAGATCCGCGCCCCGTACATGCTCAGGCCCAGCCCGGGCACGAGCGGCAGGAGCAGCAGCACGCCGGACGCGGCGAGGAACAGGTAGGGCCAGCGCCGCAGCACCCGGTGGTCGCGCACCAGGAACACCAGGGCGGAGGCCACCAGGACGGCCAGGACGGACCACACGAGCTGCGAGGTGGGGTTGGCCATCGCGGCGTCCTGGCTCAGCCGGTGGATCATGGCCAGGCCCAGCCCGTTGAGCAGGGCGGTGATCGGCAGCATGAACGGGTCCGCGTAGGGGGCCCGCAGCCGCAGGACCACGTGCAGCACGAGGGTGGCCGCGCCGAAGACGCCCAGCGGCACCCAGGCGGTGGAGTCCAGCGGGGCGTCCGTGCCGATCATGCCCAGCAGGTCCGCCCCCAGGGCGATGGCCAGGGCGGCCAGCAGCAGGACCAGTTCGATGTTCCGGCGCGGGCGTGCGGGGGAGATCACCTCGGTCACGGGGCCTCACCTCCCGTCGCGCTCGGGGACGATGCCGGGCTCGTCGGCGCGGCGGAGCCGGACGCGTCCGAGGGGCGGGCGGAGGACGACGACGGCGTCGTGCTCGGCCGGGCCCGCTCGGAGGGCTCACCGGCGGGGGCGGGGGCGTTCGGGTGCAGCGAGTCGCGCAGCTCGGCGACGATCTGCTCCGCGTGGTCCACGTCCCGGGCGGGCATGCCGGCGTTCACGCGGTCGCGTGCGTACGCGGGCAGCGCGTCCACCGGGAGGTCGGTCTGGCGGTCCACGTGGGACAGCTCGAGCGGGCCCAGCCGCTGGGAGACGCCCTTGAACACGGCGATCCGGCCGTCGTTGGCCCCCACGTAGTACTGCGTCTGGGTCCACAGGTAGCCCCACACGGCCACGGCCGCGAGGGTGAGGGCGAGCAGCGTGGTGAACACGGGGATGAACCAGCCGCGGCGGTACTGCACCGGGCGGTCGTCCTTTCCACGCCGCCGACGCGCGGCCCCGTCCTCGGGGCCGCCGGCGGGCCCGGCGGTCGCCGGGGCCGGGGTGGGGGCCGTGGTCGAGGCCTCGGCGGCCTCGTCGGACGGGCGGTCGGCAGCGGTGGCGGCCGGTGTGGCGGCGGAGGAGGAGCCGACGGCGGCCGCGGTGCCGCGCGGCGCGGCGGGCGGGGCGGACGGGTCCGAGCGCGCGGCGACGTCGGGATCCGGCCCGTCCGTGAGGACGGCCGCGGTGCGCCGGGGACGGTTCTCCGGCACGGGCGTCTCGCCGAGCAGGGCAGCGGCGCGGCGGCGCGTGGAGCTGCGGGTGACCACGGGGATGCGATCGGTCCTCACAGCGTTGGAGGCCGCGCCGACGAGCAGGTGGGGTCGTGCGTCCAGGTCCTCGCGCAGCAGCAGGCCGGAGACCGGGCCGACCTCGGGCGGGTGGGCCGCGGCGAGGGCCTGCTCGGACAGGTGGACGTCCGGGACGGGGGCCAGCTCCTCCGCCGTGCCCTCCGCGATCTCGAACGCCACCACGGTGACGTTGTCCGGGGCGCCGCCCTTGAGGGTCAGGTCCACGAGGGTGTCGACGGCCTGGTTGAGAGCCTCCGAGTCCCGCAGCACCTCGTGGATCTTCTCGGGGGAGACCACGTCCGTGAGGCCGTCCGAGCAGAACAGCCAGCGCTCTCCGGGGGCGACGGGCACCTCGAACACGTCCAGCTCGGGGGAGGCGTCCACGTCGCCGAGCACGCGCATGAGCACGTTCTTGTTCGGATGGAACGGGGCCTCCCCGGCCTCGAGACGCCCCTCGTCCACGAGCTTCTGCACGAACGTGTGGTCCGTGGTGACCTGGGAGAACTCGCCGTTCGCGAGCCGGTAGGCACGGGAGTCGCCGATGTGCGCCATGTGCAGCGTGGTCCCCGCGAGCAGGCCGGCGGTGCACGTGGTGCCCATGCCGGCGAGCTTGGGGTTGGCGTGCACCAGCTCGTTGAGGATCAGGTTGGCGTTCTGGATCTCGTCCGGCAGCACCGTGGCCGGGTCCTCGTAGCCCACCGCATCCAGCGGGGCCAGGTCCAGCACCGTGGACGCGCTCGCCACGTCGCCGCCCACGTGCCCGCCCATGCCGTCCGCGAGCACGACCAGATGACGGCCCACGTAAGCGGAGTCGTCGTTCTTGGCACGGACGCGGCCGACGTCGGAGCGGGCGGCGTAGCGGAGGACGAGGGTCATGGGTCAGGCCTCGAGCTCCATGACGGTCTTGCCGATGCGGATGGCCGTGCCGGGGCCCACGGGCACCGCGCGGGTCACGGGGGCGCCGTTCACGTAGGTGCCGTTCGTGGAGCCGAGGTCCTCGAGGAACCAGCGGGTGCCCTGGGGGAACAGCCGGGCGTGGCGGCCGGAGGCGTAGTCGTCCACGAGCACCAGGTCGGCGTCCTGGGCGCGGCCCATCAGCAGGGGACGGCCCTCCAGGGCGATGGTCTGCCCGGCCTTCGGGCCCTCGACCACCCGCAGAGTCCGGGACAGCCGCGGGGCCGGCGTCGTCGGCGCGGACGCGGCGGGGGACGGCGTCGACGCGGGCGCGGGGCGGTCGACCGCGGACGAGCCCGCCCCGGCGGCCCCGGCCGCGGGCACCGCGGTGACCAGGCCGGCGTCGCGCTGGGCCTGCTGGAGGCGCGTCTTGTTCCGCCGGCCGACCACGAGGTCGCGGCCCTGCGCCATGACGATGGAGATGATCAGCACCCACAGGGCCAGCAGCAGGCCCATGCGGAGCACGGCGACGGCGAGCTCGCTCATGCGCGGCCCCCCGTCCCGCCGAAGAACAGCAGCTCGGTCTGGCCGACGGTCACCACGTCCCCGTCGCGCAGGGTGACGGAGCCGTCCACGCGGCGGCCGTTGACGAGCACGCCGTTGCGGCTGCCCAGGTCCAGGAGCGTGACCGTGGAGCCGACGGTGAGCAGGCGCAGGTGCTCGCGGGACACCGAGGAGTCCGGGATCACGAGGTCGGCACGCTCGGCCGAGCGGCCGAGGATCAGGTCGTCCCCGTCCAGGGGGAGCATGCGGCCGTCCAGCTCGAGTGCCGGGCCGGCGGGCTCGGTCACGGGGCGGCCCATCACGACGGTCGGCTGGTCGGCGTGGGCAGGGGCGGCGGGCGCGGCCGGGGCGGCGGGCGCGGCCGGGGCGGCGGCCCGGCGGGGCGCCGGACGGGGTCCGACGCGCGGGGCGGGGGAGGGCTCACGGGGCGCGGCCGCCGGCAGGTCCTCGACCAGTCGGTCCGGCGCCGCGGCGGAGGCTCCCGGGCCGTGGGCGGTGGCGGGCGAGGCGCCGTCGTCGTGGGGGGCCGGGGCGGTGAGCGAGCCGTCGTCCAGGCGGGTGACCACGCGCAGGTCCCCGGCGCGCACGTCCGCGTCCGGGTGGAAGGCGACCCGGACCGTGCCGGGCAGCGCATAGCCCTGGGAGTCGGCGTGGCGGATGACCTCGTCGCACAGCTCGCTGGCGAGGGTGGACCCCCACGAGCGGGCGCGCTCGAAGTCGGCGGGGGAGAAGTGGACCACGTAGCTGTTGGGCGCGACCGTGTGGCCCTCCGACAGGGCGAGAGACTCGTCGTCCATCGCCTGCCGCAGGGCCGAGGCGATCTCCACCGGCTTGACCGCCCGCGGACCGCCGGCCGAGAAGGCCGAGCGCACGACCCGCTCGAGGCCGCGTTCGAGGTTGTCCAGAAGTCCCACGACGGGGCCCCTTTCCACAGTTGTCCGTCCCGATACTACGGGCCGGGCTGGGAGACCGCCGAGAACAGCGGCATTCTGCGGGGTGGAGCGCGGGTGGGAGAGGCCACGGAGGGGGCGGGCCACGGGCGCGGCGGGGACGCGGGGGTGGGCGTCGGGGCCGATTTGCACGCCCGGGCGGGCGGGGGTTAGAGTATTCCTCGCTGCCTGTGACGGTCGCCGGATGTCCGGGGCCGAGAGCAGGAGGCCGCTCGCGCGAGTGGCGGAATTGGTAGACGCGCTGGCTTCAGGTGCCAGTGTTCGCAAGGACGTGGGGGTTCAAGTCCCCCCTCGCGCACCGAGGACGAAGGCCCCGGCACCGTGTGGTTCCGGGGCCTTCGGCGTTCCCGGGCTGGTCCCACTCACCCGTTGGGGGCGGTTTCGGGCGGTATCCACGCCGGATACCGCCCGAAACCGCCCCCAAACGCCAGGGTGGGCCGGGTGCGGGGCCGCGCGCCCGACGTCGGCCCTCACGGCTTGACGCACACCACCGGGACGCGGGCCTCCAGGATGATCTGCTGCGCGGCCGATCCCAGCAGCAGCTTGCCCACGGGGGAGCGGTGCTTCACGCCCACCACGATCCGGCTCGCGCCCACACGCTCGGCGTGCTCGAGCAGGTCGCCGACGGCGTCCCGGCCGCGCTCCTGGGCGTGTGCCACGGACACGTCGACGCCGGCTTCGCGTGCCTCCGCCTCGTCCGGCTCGGTCCCGTCGAGGGAGAACCAGACCACGTCCTCCCCGCGCAGGGCCGCCTCGGCCAGGGCGGCCCGCCAGGCCGCGGCGCTCTCGGGGGTGCTGGTTCCGGTGCTGATGATCGTCATGGGGACCACTGTGCGTCATGGACGCGGCCCCCGTCACCACCCGGGCCGATTGTCGTCGGCGACTCTGCGGACGCGGAGCGCACGCAGCCTCGTCGCGCTGTTACGGTGACCTCCACCACTCGCACCTGTCCCCGGCGCCACTCCCTGGCGGCGGGGTGTCTCTGTTAGGAACCGCCATGTCCTCCACCTCCCCCGACGGCCCCCCGCGCCGACGCACGGGGATCGGCCGGATCGTCTTCAGCGTGATCGCGGTGCTCACCGTGCTCGCGGCCTCCGCCTTCTCCATCCGCTCGGCCTCGGGAGGCAACGACATCCGCACCAACCTGACCCTCATCGCCCCCGCGGCCGCCGGCGGCGGCTGGGACTCGTTCCAGCGCGAGCTGCAGCAGACCATGCGCGTCAACGGGCTCGTGAACAACGTCCAGGTGGTCAACATCCCCGGCGCCGGTGGCACCATCGCCCTCGGCCAGCTGACCACGCTCGAGGACGCGAACAACCTCATGGTGGGCGGCACCGGCCAGATCGCCGCCCACGCGGCCCGTGGCACCGGCCCCGAGCTCTCCCAGGTCACCGCGGTCAGCCGCGTCGTCGAGGAGTACAGCCTCGTGGTGGTCCCGGCGGACTCGCCGTACCAGAGCATGGACGACCTGGTGAGCGCCTGGCGCGCCGATCCCGCCCACGTGGCGTGGACCGGCGGCGGCTCCTTCGACCAGCTCGTCATGGCGGACATCGCCCGCACGGCCGACGTGCCGGTCGCGGACACCACCTACATCCCGTCCGACGGCGGCGGCGAGGCCATCCAGGCCCTGCTCAACGGCACCGCCCAGGCCTCCGCCGGCGGCTTCGCGGACATCTACCCGCAGGTCCAGGCCGGCCGACTGCGCGCCCTCGGCGTGGTGGCGGCCGAGCCGCTGGCCGGCGTCGAGGAGATCCCGACCCTGCGCTCCCAGGGCTACGACGTCACGCTCACCAACTGGCGCGCCCTGTTCGTGCCGCCGGGTGTCTCCGCGGAGGAGCGCACGGAGCTCGAGGCCCTCATCGCCGAGGCGGTCGACACCCCCGAGTGGAAGGAAGCGGTGCAGCGCAACTACTGGAACCCCGTGCCCCTCTCCGGCGCCGAACTCGAGGAGTTCATCGCCGCCGAGAAGGAGCGCATCGGCACGCTGACGGGAGAGATCAAGTGAGCCACGCGTCCACCGTCCCCCCCGCCGCCGACGCCCCCTCCCGCTGGGGGCGCGCCGCCGGGCTCTCCGCGCTCGTCATGCCGGCCGTGCTGGCCGCGTTCAGCCTCTACCTGCTGCTGGGATCCCTGGCCATGGACACCGAGGGCGCCGACTTCCCCGGCCCGGACTTCTTCCCGCTGATCCTCGCGGTCGCGGGCCTCGTGATCGCCGCCGCGCTCGCGGTGGAGGTCGTGCGCGTGCGCCAGTCCCCCGAGGGTCAGGCCGACGCGGACGGCGAGGTCGGCCAGGCGGCCGGTCCGCTGACCCTGTTCCACTCGGACTTCGGCGCGCTGGCCTGGTGCTTCCTCGGCTTCCTCGCGTTCGCCGTCCTGCTGCCCTGGCTGGGGTGGATCCTCGCCGGGGCGCTGCTGTTCTGGTGCGTCACCCGCGCGTTCGGCGCCCCGCACCCCGTGTTCGACATCCTCGTCGCCCTGTTCGTCTCCTCGCTGGCCTACCTCGGCTTCGCGGTGGCCCTGGGCCTGACCCTGCCCTCGGGCATCCTGGGAGGTGGCTTCTGACATGGAGACCCTCGGACTCCTCATGGAGGGCTTCGCCGGAGCCCTCACCCCCATGAACCTGCTCTGGGTGGTGCTGGGCTGTCTGCTCGGCACCGCGGTCGGCGTGATGCCTGGACTGGGCTCCTCGATGGCCGTGGCCCTGCTGCTGCCCATGACCTTCGCCCTCGAGCCCACCGCCGCGTTCATCATGTTCTCCGGCGTGTACTTCGGCGGCCTCTTCGGCGACTCCACCATGGCCATCCTCATGAACACCCCCGGCCAGGCCTCGGCCATCGCCTCCACGTTCGAGGGCCACCGCATGGCCCAGGACGGCCGGGCGGCCCAGGCCCTGGCGACGGCGGCGCTCGGCGCCTTCATCGGCGGCATGGTGGCCTCGGTGTGCGTCGTGTTCCTCGCCCCCGTCCTGGCGGAGTTCTCCACGAGCTTCGGGCCCGCGGAGTACTTCGCGCTCGCGCTCTTCGCGTTCGTGGCCACCTCCTCGGTGGTCGCGGACTCGGTGCTGCGCGGCCTGGCCTCCCTGGTGCTGGGACTGGGCATCGCCGTCGTCGGGATCGATGCGGTGACCGGCGCCGAGCGCTTCACGATGGGCTCCCCGCAGCTGTTCGACGGCATCCCGCTCGTGACCGTCACGGTGGCGATCCTCGCGCTCGGCGAGGTGTTCCACGTGGCCTCCCGGGTGCGCCGCGAGCACGAGGACCTGCGCATCCGCCGCACCGGCCGGCCGTGGCTGTCGGGCGCCGAGTTCCGCGAGGCCGCCCCGGCGTGGCTGCGCGGCACGGCGATCGGCCTGCCGTTCGGCATCGTGCCGGTGGGCGGCTCCGAGGTGCCGACGTTCCTGGCGTACTCGGCCGAGCGGCGCCTGGACCGGCGCCGGGCGCATCCGCAGTTCGGCCGCGGCGCGATCCGCGGGCTGGCGGCCCCCGAAGCCGCGGGCAACTCGACCACCGGCATGGCGATGGGTGCCCTGCTCACGCTCGGCCTGCCCGTCTCCGCGACGGCGGCCATCATGCTGGCGGCGTTCCGCCAGTACGGGCTGCAGCCCGGCCCCCTGCTGTTCGACCGCAGCCCGGACCTCGTGTGGGCGCTGCTGGCGAGCTTCTTCATCGCGATGATCGTGCTGCTGGCGATCAACCTGCCGTTCGCGCAGCTGTGGGCCAAGCTCCTGCTCATCCCGAAGCACTACCTCTATGCGGGGATCACGCTGTTCTGCGGGCTGGGCATCTACGCCACCACGGGCGCGGTGTTCGACCTGCTGATGCTCCTGGGGATCGGCGTGCTGGGCTTCCTGATGCGGCGGTACGGCTACCCGCTGGCGCCGCTGATGATCGGCATGGTGCTCGGCCCGCTCGCGGAGACCAGCCTGCGCGACGCCCTGCTCAGCTCGGTGGGCGACCCGGCCGTGCTCGTCTCCACCCCCATCACGTGGGTGATCTACGGGATCCTGGCGATCGTGCTGGCGTTCTCCGTGCGGGCCGCCGTCGTGCGCCGGACGCGCCAGGACGTGTGAGCGGAGGAGGGATCCACGTCCCCCGAGGCAACGCGGGTTGAGTTGTCACCGGTGTGCGGCCTCCGCACCCGTGACAACTCAACCCGCGTTTCTGGTGGGCGGCGGCCTCGCTCAGTAGTGGTACGTGTCCGACGGCGCCGTGATCGCGTTGTCCTGGTCCGGGTACCGCGTGGAGTGCACCCCGAACGCGGTGGCCAGCCCGAGGATCTTCTCCGCGCGCGCCTTGCGGGGCAGGTCGGAGCCGTTGCGGATCTCGCCGCCGTCGGCCTCGAAGTCCGCGAGGAACTCGTGGGCCCACGCCAGCTCCTCCTGAGACGGGCTGAGCCCCTCGTTCACGGCCGCGCACTGCTCCGGCGCGAGGCACAGCTTGCCGGTCATGCCGAACTCCGCGGTCACCGCCGTCGCCTCGGCGAGCTTCACGCCGGTGGAGCCCACGGTCGGCCCGTCGATCGCGCCCGGCAGCCCCGTGGCCCGCGCCGCGATCGTGAACTGGGACCGCGTGTACGCCAGCGCCTGCGGCGACTCGCCCAGGCCGGTGTCGCGGCGGAAGTCGCCGATCCCGAAGGCCAGCCGGAACGTGCCCTTCGCGGCGGCGATCGAGTCGATCCGCTGCAGCCCGCGCGCCGTCTCCACGAGCGCCACGACGGGCACGCCGGGCAGCCGTCGGGCGGTCTCGTTCACGTGGTCCGTGGACTCCACCATCGCCAGCACGACGCCGGCCAGGCCGCCCTCGGAGACCGGCCCGCCCAGGTGCGCGGGCAGGGCCGCGGCGAGCGCCTCGACGTCCTGCTCCCACCACCGCGAGCCGTAGCCGTTGAGCCGCACCCAGCCGGTGTGCCCGGAGGTCAGCCAGGAGACGGCGTCCGCGCGGGCCTGGTCCTTGTCCTTGGGGGCCACGGCGTCCTCGATGTCGAGGATGACGATGTCCGCGGCCGAGTCCTCGGCGGGCTGGAACCGTTCGGGCTGGGCGGCGTTGACCAGCAGCCAGGAGCGGGCGAGCTCCGGGTCGATGCGCTGGCCGGGCACGGGCTGGAACGCGGGGGAGGGGGTGATCGCGGCGGGCAGGGTCACGGTCATGAGGGGCTCCTTCACGGGGCTGGGGCGTCGGGCCGAGGTCGCGGGCGGGTGCCTCGCGCGGCGGACGGCCGGGGGACGGACCAGGTGGGCCCTGAGCGAGCGGCGTCGGTTCGACGCCGAAGGGCGCCGCGGGTGTGCGGCGCGTCCACAGCACAGTACACGCCACCGTGTCCGACGTCACCCGGGTGGGCGTGGATCTCGGCTCAGAAGGGGTGACGGGTGCGGGGGGAGCGCGTAGCGTTCATCGGGGTCCGGACGGCGTCGGCCGCGCAATGGGGCGCGGCCCTCCGCGCGTCGGTCGGGCCGCGACACATCCCTGCCCACCGGACCACGAGGACGCTCAATGACGAGGATCCCCGCCGAGGACGAGGCCGTGACGGCCCCGTCCTCCCCGCTCGACAACGCCCTGGCCCAGCTCTCCGCCGCCGTGAAGACGCTCGGCTACGACGAGGGCCTGCACCAGATGCTCGCCGCCCCCCGCCGCGAGATGGCCGTCTCCATCCCCCTGCGCCGCGACGACGGCTCCACCGAGGTGCTCCGCGGCTACCGCGTGCAGCATAACTTCTCCCGCGGCCCGGCCAAGGGCGGCGTGCGCTTCAGCCTGGACGTGGACCTGGACGAGGTCCGCGCGCTGGCCATGTGGATGACCTGGAAGTGCGCCCTGCTGGACGTGCCCTACGGCGGCGCCAAGGGCGGGGTGACCATCGACCCGCGCCAGTACTCGAAGGCCGAGCTCGAGCGCGTCACCCGTCGCTACACCTCCGAGATCCAGCCGATCATCGGCCCCGAGGTGGACATCCCCGCCCCGGACGTGGGCACGGACGAGCAGACCATGGCCTGGATGATGGACACCTACTCGGTGAACGTCGGCCACACCACGCTCGGCGTGGTCACCGGCAAGCCCGTCTCGCTCGGCGGCTCGCTGGGCCGCGCCTCCGCCACCTCGGCGGGCGTGGTCCACGTGGCGCTCGCCGCGCTCGAGCACCTCGGCATCGAGCCGTCGCAGGCGACGGCGGCGGTCCAGGGCTTCGGCAAGGTCGGGGCCGGCACGGTCGAGCTGCTCGAGGCGGCCGGCGTGAAGGTCGTGGCCGTGTCGGACCAGTACGGCGCCGTGCGCGACGACGAGGGCCTGCACTACGACGCCCTGCAGAGGCAGCTCTGGGATACCGGCTCCGTGAAGGACACCCCCGGCACCACGTCCATGGACGCGGACGAGCTGCTCGAGATGGACGTGGACCTCGTGGTCCCGGCCGCCGTGCAGTCCGTGCTGACCGAGGAGAACGCCCCGCGCGTGCGTGCCCGGCTGGTCGTGGAGGGCGCCAACGGCCCCACCACGGGCGAGGCCGACCGCATCCTCGCGGAGAAGGGCGTCCTGGTCGTCCCGGACATCCTGGCCAATGCCGGCGGCGTGATCGTCTCCTACTTCGAGTGGGTCCAGGCGAACCAGGCCTACTGGTGGAGCCGCGAGGAGGTGGACGAGCGCCTGAAGCGGCGCATGGTCGCCGCATGGAAGGCCGTGCTGGCCACCTCCGAGAGCCGCCGCGTGAGCCTGCGCGAGGCCGCCACCCTGACCGCCGTGCAGCGCGTGGCCGAGGCCCACCGCACCCGCGGCCTCTACCCGTGACGGGGGGCGGCCCCGCCGCCTGACCCCGTCCGGCCGTCCGAGCGCGGCCCCGCTGCCCGCCCGCGGGCCGACGGCCCGGAACCCCGGAGGTTCCGGGCCGTCGTCGTGGGCGGGCTCGTCCCTGATGTGCCCCCGGACCGTGACGTCCGTCTCTATTTCGAATTTTGACGATCAGGCGTGGACGGCCTGCCCGGATGATGTTTGAATTTGAAACAAGTTCGGAGGCCCAGGAGCCATCGCCCCCGCGACGGCCCACCCCGGACACACCAGACAGACCCGCTTCAGAAGGAGCACCCCATGCACGCCATCACCACCGGCACCTGGAATCTCGACGCCGCCCACTCGGACGTCGACTTCGTCGTCCGCCACGCGGGCATCTCCAAGGTCCGCGGCACCTTCCACGCCGTGGAGGGCCAGCTCACCATCGCCGAGCAGTTCGCCCAGTCCTCCGTCGACGTGACCGTCGACGTCGCCTCCATCAGCACCAAGAACGAGGGCCGCGACGCCCACCTGCGCTCCGACGAGTTCTTCGACGTGGAGCAGTTCCCCACCATGACCTTCCGCTCCACCGAGGTCCGCGGCGAGCCCGAGGAGTTCACCCTGGTCGGCGAGCTGACGCTGCACGGCGTCACCCAGACCGTGGAGCTCGAGGCTGAGTTCGGCGGCCAGGACAAGGATCCCTTCGGCGTGACCCGCGTGGGCTTCGAGGCCACGGGCGAGATCTCCCGCAAGGACTTCGGCCTGACCTGGAACGCGGCCACCGAGGCCGGCGGCCTCCTGGTCTCGGACAAGGTGAAGCTCGAGATCGGCGCCGCCTTCGTGCTGCCCGAGGCCGACGCCCAGGCCTGAGCCTGAGCCGACCTCGCGCGTCGAGACCGGGTCCCTCGATGAGGGGCCCGGTCTGCTCGTAGGGTGGGGCCCATGATGGCTTCGAAGACCCCGCACCAGAACGTCACGTTCGACCTGCCCACCAAGGACGCCGGCCAGGACGGCGACCGGACGGGCCACGGCTACCTCGCGCTGCCCGCCTCCGGGAAGGGCCCCGGCGTGATCGTGATCCAGGAGTGGTGGGGCCTGGTGGATCACATCAAGGACGTGTGCGACCGCCTCGCCGACCTCGGCTTCGTCGCGCTCGCCCCCGACCTCTACGGCGGCTGGATCGCGCACGACGGCGACGAGGCCGGCGAGATGATGCAGAATCTGCCCGCCGAGGAGGGGGCCCGCCAGCTGGCCGGCGCCGTCGACTGGCTGCTCGCCCGGGACGAGGTGACCTCGCAGACCGTGGGCGCGATCGGCTTCTGCATGGGCGGCGGCTTCGTGCTCGCCCTCGCGGCCCAGCAGGGGGACAAGGTCTCCGCCGCCGTGCCCTTCTACGGCGTCGGCCAGGGCGTGCCCGGCGACTTCTCCGGCGTCACCGCCGCCGTCCAGGGCCACTACGCCGAGCAGGACGACTCCTTCCCCGTCGAGGACGCGCGGCAGCAGGAGCAGCAGATCCGTGAGGAGTCCGGGGCCGACGTCGAGTACTTCTACTACGACGCCCCGCACGCCTTCCACAACGACGAGAACCCCCAGGGCAACTACCGGCCCGAGGCCGCGGCCCTCGCCTGGGACCGCGCCGTCTCCTTCCTGAAGGAGAAGGCCCGCTGAGCGGCTCCCGTGGCGGCCGGGGCGGGAAGTCCCGCGCGAGCAGGGGCGGCCCCGCCCGATCCACCCGCTCCGGCGGCGGGCGCGGCGTGGCCAAGGGCGTGAAGCCCGCGGGCCGCGCCGGGGGCGAGGGCCGGCGTCGTCCCGCGCCCGCGCCACCGGCCGACCTGCCCGTCCCGCCCGAGACCCTCTTCCTGGCCACCATCCCCGGGGCCACGCCGTCCACGTGGGTGGAGCGGTTCACCACGCGCCAGCGCGCGGTGCAGCTCGTCAACCACGACGACGCGGCCCAGCTGGCCCACCTCGCCCACGACGACGCCGGTCAGCCCCGCCACTTCCTGCCGCAGCTGGGCTACGTGCGGCGTCGACGCGACGTGTCCGCCGAGGAGTTCCTGCGCGCCGGCGGCGTCGACCCGCGGCACGTGCACCTCGTGGGCGTGTACTCCGAGCTGCCGGTGGTGTGCGTGGGCAGGGACCACCTGCTCGCCGCGTGGGACGTGGACGCGGACGGCCCGGTGCCGCCCGCCGAGCTCGACCCGGACGAGGAGCTGGAACCCGCCCGCTTCGCCCCGGCCCCCAGCCCGGAGCCGATGGACGCCGCCGAGCTGCCCGGCGCGGGCGAGCGGATGGCGCTGGAGATCGCCGCGTCCGGCGCCGGCCACGTCGTGCTGCCGATGTCCGTGGCCCGCATGTTCGGCCGCAAGGACGTGATCGTGCTGCCGCTGGCCTCCACCCTCGACGACACCGTGGGCCTGTCCCGCGCCGACCGCGAGGCCGCCGCCACGCGGTCCGCGCTCGCGGACGAGCAGGCGCGGGCCGAGGCGGAGGCGGGCGCCGCCGTCGTCGACGGGGCGGATCCCGCGCGCCAGGGCGACGACGACGCCCGCCACCCCGGCTGGGACGTCGCCCTGGCCTGGCTCAAGGCGGCCGACTCGGAGCTCGTGCAGGCGTTCGTGGGGGTGGCGCGCGGGCGACGGGGCGCCAGCTCGCGCTGAGGGCAGGCCTGCCTATGCTCGGAATGACCCGCATCACACTCAAGGAGGGCGCATGTCCGAGCATCAGCAGCACGTCGGCCGCCGGGACCCCCGGATCAGCGACGAGGCCATCGAACGGGGCCGCCGCGCCCACGAGCTCGACCGCGCGCACGTGTTCCACTCGTGGAGTGCCCAGCGCGACCTCACACCCATGACCATCCTCGACGCCGAGGGGTCGTGGGTGTGGGACGGCGAGGGTCGGCCCATGGTCGACTTCAGCGGGCAGCTCGTCTTCACGAACGTCGGCCACCGCCACCCGAAGATCGTGGCCGCGATCCGGGAGCAGGCCGAGACGCTGGCCACCGTGGCCCCGCAGCACGTCAACGACGCCCGGTCCGAGGCGGCCCGGCTGATCACGGAGCGGCTGCCGGAGTCCATCAACCACGTGTTCTTCACGAACGCGGGCGCGGAGGCCAACGAGCACGCGGTGCGGATGGCACGCCTGCACACGGGCCGGCGCAAGGTGCTCTCCGCGTACCTCTCGTACCACGGCGCCACGCGCCTGACGGCGAACCTGACCGGCTCCCTGCGGCGCGTGGGCTCGGACTCGGCGTCGGACGGCGTCGTGCACTTCCAGCCCGCGTACACGTACCGCTCCGCGTTCGGCTCGGAGAGCGACGAGCAGGAGGCCGAGCGCGCGCTGGCCCACCTGCGCGACGTGATCGAGCTCGAGGGCCCCTCCACCGTGGCCGCCGTGATCCTCGAGGCCGTCCCCGGCACCGCGGGCATCTTCCTGCCGCCGCCCGGCTACATGGCCGGCGTCAAGGAGCTGTGCCGTGGGCACGGGATCCTGCTGATCATCGACGAGGTCATGGTCGGCTTCGGCCGCGTGGGCGAGTGGTTCGGCCACCAGCTGACGGGCGTCACCCCGGACATCGTCACGTTCGCCAAGGGGGTCAACTCCGGGTATGTGCCGTTGGGCGGCGTCGCCATGAGCGACGACGTCTACGAGAGCTTCGCGACCACGCCCTACCCCGGCGGCCTGACCTACTCGGGCCACCCCCTCGCGTGCGCGGCCGCCGTCGCCGCGATCACCGCGATGGAGGAGGAGGGCATGGTCGCCCATGCGAAGCGCATCGGCGATCAGATCATCGGGCCGCGCCTGGCCGAGATCGCCGCGGCCCACCCGAGCGTGGGCGACGTGCGCGGCGCCGGCGCGTTCTGGGCCGTCGAGCTGGTGAGGGACCGGCAGACCCGGGAGCGGCTGGCCCCGCTCGGTCAGGTGGCGCCCGTCATGGGGCGGATGATGGCCGAGGCGAAGGACCGCGGGCTGCTGCTGTTCATGGCCGAGAACCGGTTCCACCTGTGCCCGCCGCTGAACATCTCGGACGAGGACCTGCGCTTCGGCCTCGACGTGCTCGACCAGGTCCTCACCCTCGCCGACGAGGAGGTCGCGGCCGGCTGACGGGCCCCGCCCTGCGGCCCGCCCCACCCCGCCCCAGTCCGCCCACCCCGCGTTTTCGAACGTGAAAGGGGGGTTCTCAGCGCTTTCGGTCGTGAGATTGGCCCTATCTCACGACCGAAAGTGCGCGTGGCGCGGGGATGCGCGAGGCGGGGCGCCCGGGGCCGGGGTCAGCCGAGCCGGCCGGCCTCCGAGGCCTCGAACTGCTCCTCGTCCTCGGGCACCGGCTCGGTGCCGCGGGCGCGGGCGATCGCCGTCATGAGGTGGTGGATCACCAGGGCGGCGATCGTGCCGAGCGTGATGCCGCCGAACACGAGGCCGCCCACCACCAGCTGCGGGTCCGCGATCGCGATGATCAGGCCCGCGCCCGCGGTCATGAGGTTCACGGTGTTGGAGAAGTCCACACGGTTCTGCACCCAGATGCGCACGCCCATCATGCCGATCATCCCGTAGAGGATGATGCCCGCGCCGCCGGCCACCCCGGCCGGGATGGTGGCGACGGCGGCCCCGAACTTCGGCAGGAACGCGAGGGCGATCGCGGTCAGGCCGGCCACCCAGTACGCCGCCGTCGAGTAGACGCGCGAGCTGGCCATCACGCCGATGTTCTCCGCATACGTGGTGGTGCCGACGCCGCCGCCCGCGCCGGAGAGCATGGTCGACAGGCCGTCCGCGATCAGGGCACGGCCGGTGAGCGGGTCCAGGTCGCGCTTGGTCATCAGCCCGACGGTCCTGACATGGCCGATGTTCTCCGCGACCAGCACGAGCACCACGGGCAGGAACAGGGGCAGCAGGTCCCATCGCAGCTCCGGGCCGTGGAAGGGCGGCAGCCCGATCCAGGCGGCCTCCCCGACGGCGGCGAAGTCCACCTGGCCCTGCGCGAGGGCCAGCACGTAGCCCACCACGATGCCCACGAGGATGGACAGGCGGCCCAGGAGCCCCCGGAACGTCACGGCCGTGAGCACCACCGCCAGGGCCGTGCCGAACGTGGTGACCGGCACCTCCTGCATGGCCGTCGTCGTGGCGCCGGCGAGGTTGAGGCCGATCAGGGCCACGATCGTGCCCATCACCGCCGGCGGCATGAGCGCGTGGATCCACCCGGTGCCGGCGCGGTGCACGATCGCGCCGATCACCGTGAGCAGCAGGCCCGTCACCAGGATGCCGCCGAGCGCGGCCCCCGTGCCGCCGATCGTGGCGGCGGCCGTCAGCGGTGCGATGAACGCGAACGAGCTGCCCAGGTACGAGGGCAGGCGGTTGCCCGTGATGACCAGGAAGAGCAGGGTGCCCAGGCCGGAGAAGAGCAGCGCCGTCGTCGCGGGCATGCCGGTCAGGGCGGGCACGAGCACGGTGGCACCGAACATGGCCATCACGTGCTGCACGCCGATGCCCACGGTCCGGGGCCAGCTCAGCCGCTCGTCCGGGGCGACGACGGTGCCCGCCGGGGTGATGGTGCGGCCGTCGCCGTGGAGGCGCCAGCCGGCGCCGCGCGAGGGCCGGGTGGGGGTGGGGGACATGGCCGCCTGCCGAGGGGTCGGGGATGGGGGTGTCGGGCGTTTCTCGGGGGCCTGGAAGCCTGCGCACAGCCCCGGTTCCGCGCCGGTGATTAGGGTACCGTGGGGCGCGTGGCTCAGTACTGTGGTGTGATCGGAGAGGCGCTCGTCGACGTCGTGGTCTCGGACACCGCGACCCCCCGCGTGCACGTCGGGGGCAGCCCCCTGAACGTGGCCGTGGGCCTGAGCCGGCTGGAGCGGCCCGTCCTGTTCGCCGGCCGCCTCGGCCGCGATGCGCACGGGGACATGATCGCCTCGCACCTGCGGGAGAACGGCGTGCGCTGCCTGCTCGAGCAGGATTCCGCCGCCACCTCCGTGGCCACCGCTCGCCTTGACCCCACGGGCGCCGCCAGCTACGAGTTCGAGCTGGACTGGACGCTGCCGCCCGCCGCCGCGCTCGCCCGGGACTTCGACGACGCCGCCGGCGGCCCGCTGCACCACATGCATGCCGGCTCCATCGCCACCATGCTCGCCCCCGGCGACGCCGAGGTGATGGCCCTGCTCGAGCGGATCTCGGCGGTCACGACCATCAGCTACGACCCCAACGTGCGGCCCACGATCGTGCCGGACCGGGCGTTCGCCCGCGCCCGCGCGGAGGAGTCCGTGCGGCTGGCGGACGTGGTGCACGCCTCGGACGAGGACATCGCGTGGCTGTACCCGGACCGCCCGCTGCGCGAGTCGCTGCAGGCGTGGCAGCAGATGGGCCCGGCGTTCGTGGTGATGACCCGCGGCGCCGAGGACATCGTGGCCGTCACCGCGCATGGCGTGGTGGAGCGCCCGATCGTGCCCGTGGACGTCGCGGATACCGTGGGCGCCGGCGACTCGTTCACCGCCGCCCTGCTCGCCGCCCTCGACGACCGCTCCCTGCTCGGCGCCGCGAACCGCGGCCGCCTGCACGCGATGGACCCGGCCGACGTCGAGTCGGTGCTGATCTACGCCTCCCGCGCGTCGGCGATCACGGCCTCCCGCCCGGGGGCGGACCCGCCCACGCGGGCCGAGCTGGCGGACTGATCCCACGCCCGCCCGTCCCCGCACGAATCTGTTGCGCATCTGACCCTTCCGGCGGGTGGGGACGCCCCCAGAAGGGTCAGAGACGCAGAAGATCCCGGCCGCCTCAGAGCAGGCCCAGCCCTCGCACGGCGTCGCGCTCGGCCTCCAGCTCGGCGACGGTCGCGGCCAGCCGCCCGCCCTCACCCGGCAGCACGGACTCGTCCGGCTCCAGCCCCGGCACGATCCGCCACGCGGTGCCGCCGTCGGACGTCACGGGGAACGAGCTGATCAGCCCCTCCGGCACCCCGTAGGAGCCGTCCGAGACCACCGCGGCCGACGTCCGGCGCGGCGCACCGTCCGCGTCCACACCGGTGCCGAGGGTCCAGTCGCGCATGTGATCGATCGCCGCGGACGCCGCCGACGCCGCCGAGCTCGCCCCGCGCACCTCGATGATCTCCGCGCCCCGCTTCGCCACGCGCGGCACGAACTCCTCGCCCGCCCACGCCGGGTCCACCACCTCGAGCGCCGGCCGCCACGTCCCCTCCACCCGCACGCGGGCGTGGGTGAGGTCCGGGAACTGGGTCGCGGAGTGGTTGCCCCAGATCGTCACGCCGGCCACATCCGTCACCGCGACGCCGGCCCGCGCCGCCAGCTGCGCCACGGCCCGGTTGTGGTCCAGCCGGGTCAGCGCCGTGAAGCGCTCGGCCGGCACGTCCGGGGCGTGCGCGGCGGCGATCAGCGCGTTGGTGTTGGCCGGGTTCCCGACGACGACGACCCGCACGTCCTGCGCCGCGTGGTCGTTGATCGCCCGGCCCTGCGGCCCGAAGATCCCGCCGTTCGCCTCGAGCAGGTCGCCGCGCTCCATGCCCTTCGTGCGCGGCCGCGCGCCGACGAGCAGCGCGTGCTGCACCCCGTCGAAGGCGCGGGCCGGGTCCTCCGTGACCTCCACGTCGGCCAGCAGCGGGAAGGCCGCGTCGGCGAGCTCCATGGCGGTGCCCTCCGCGGCGCCCAGGGCGGCCGGGATCTCGAGCAGGCGCAGCCGGACCGGGGTGTCCGGGCCGAGCATCCCGCCGGCGGCGATGCGGAAGAGCAGCGCGTAGCCGATGTTGCCGGCGGCGCCGGTGACGGTGACCGTGCGGGGCGTCGTCGACGCGGGGTCCGGGGCGGTGTCCTGTGCGGTGGTCTGCTGTGCGGTGTCCACGCCCCCATCGTGCCCCCGCTCGCCCGCGGAGGACACCCCGGCCCGCCGCACGGCCCCGGCCTAGATGTTGTGGGTCATGAGGTTCTTGGCACGAGGGCCGGGCTGAGATGAGACGAGCGGGCCTCTCCCGCAGGATGGAAGTTCCTCAACAACCCACCTGCCCGAAAAGACCCACTCATGACTCACGCTAAC